>DASSUA010000108.1:0-2415 GCA_035707525.1 Pseudonocardiaceae bacterium | reverse complement strand
GGTGTCCCGCCCACTTGGGCCGCCGCCCCCGGCCGGCCGGGCATCGACTACCTGCCGGAGACCTCCGCCGCGAGCGCCGCGGCGGTCGCGAGCCGGGTGCGGGCCGCCAAGCGGCCGGGTGACATCGTGATCGTCTCCGTGCACTGGGGGTCCAACTGGGGCTACCAGGTCGGCCGGCACCAGGTCAGGTTCGCGCATGCGCTGGTCGAGGCCGGGGCAGACGTCGTGTACGGTCACTCGTCGCACCATCCGCGCCCGATCGAGGTTTACCGCAAGCGGCTCGTCCTGTACGGGTGCGGCGATCTCGTCGACGACTACGAAGGCATCACCGGCTACGAGCAGTACCGCGACGACCTGCGCCTGCTGTACCTCGTGGCGCTGCGCGCGGACACCGGCGAGCTGGCCGGCCTGCGGATGGTTTGCCTGCAGGCGCGCCAGCTGCGCCTGCATCACGCGCCGGCCGCCGACACGCGGTGGCTGGGCGGCAGGCTCGACCAGGTCAGCCGCCGTTTCGGCACGCGCATCGCCGTCGACGGCGGGGCGCTGGCGATCAGTTGATCACAAGGTCAACCGGCGGTCGGACGGCGGGCGGGGGAGGATCGAGCCAACCTGATGGCAGGCTTGTGCGTCCTCCAATTGCCACCGAACGACGAGAAGTGAGCAGGGACCAGCGATGAACGAGCACCGGAACGGCGGGGTCTACCGGCCCGAGGCCGGCGGATTCCGTCCGATGTCCGGTGGGCCGGCGCCGGTCTACCCGGGACACGGCGGCCGCCCGCAGCGCACCAAGGTCATGCCGGTGCCGCCGGGCTACCAGCCGTCCCCGGCCGATCCGTACCAGGGCGGCTACCCGCCGCACGGCCACCAGCAGCCGGCCCACCAGCAGCCCGCCTACCCGCCGCCAGCGCCCGCGCGCCGCCGGCGGCGGCGCCGGCCCGGCCGCGTGCTGCTCACCCTGTTCGTGGTGTTCCTGCTGATCGTCGGCGGGATCTGGGTCTACCTCGACTTCAGCATCAACCGGGTCAACGCGCTGACCGACTACCCGGGACGGCCGGCCGCGGGCCAGGGCACCAACTGGCTCATCGTCGGGTCGGACTCCAGGGAGGGCCTCGACGCGCAGGCGCAGGAGCGGCTGCGAACCGGCGACACCGCCGGCAAGCGCACCGACACGATCATGATCGCCCACCTGCCGGACGGCGACACCAAGCCGGTCCTGCTGAGCATCCCGCGCGACCTCGAGGTGGAGATCCCGGGCAGGGGCCGCAACCGGGTCAACGCGGCGTTCGCGTTCGGCGGCGCGCCACTGCTGGTCCAGACCGTGGAGCAGTTCACGGGGCTGCGGATCGACCACTACGCCGAGATCGGTTTCGCCGGCTTCGCCGAAATGGTCGACGCGATCGGCGGGGTCGAGATGGACATCGAGACCGAGATCCGCGACGAGACGACCGGCGTGACGATCCCGGCCGGCCGGCAGACCCTCGACGGAGCCGCCGCGCTCGCCTTCGTCCGCACCCGAAAGAGCGCGGCCACCCCCCGCTCCGACCTGGACCGAGTGGTCAACCAGCGCAAGTTCATCGGAGCGTTCGCCAGCGAACTGGCCAAGCCGCAGACCCTGCTCAACCCGCTGCACCTGTTCCCGCTCGTCGGGGCGATCCCGGAAGCGCTCACCGTCGACACCAACGACCACCTGCACCACGTGGCCGCCCTCGGCTGGTCGATGCGCGGGATCTCCAGCGACCAGGTGATCACCGGCACCATGCCGGTCACGTCGGGATCGGCCGAACGGCTCGACCAGGCCAAGGCCGGCCAGCTCTTCGACGCCCTGCGCAATGACACGCCGGTGACCCCGGACATGCTGTTCTTGTAGGGCGGGTAGCCGGTCACGCGCGCAGCCGGCTTCTGGATCGCCAGGACCAGATGAGCCAGAGCCACCCGGCCCACAGGCCCAGGATCGTCAGCACCAGGGGGCCGATGCTGCGCCGGGCCAGCGTGCCGAGCTGGGCCTGCGCCCACTGCAGCGTCTGCAGGTCACAGTGCGGAATCGAGGGATCGGTACCGCAATGCCGGAAGCCCGGGTCGCCCATGATGGCTTCGAGGGACCGGGTCGGCCCCGGGTGCTGTTCCTGCGCCGGCGCCGGGTCGGTGGGCACCGCCGGGTCGGGTCGCCGGGTTAGCCATTCCTGCAGCACGTCCGCCATCGCCTGATGCCCGCGCTCGTTGGGGTGCAGGCTGTTGTGCAGCCAGTTCTGCGGGTTCAGGCTCTGTTCGACGAGGCCGCTCACGGCGTTCATCGCCAGGAAGTTGATCCCGATCCGGCCGGCCGAGTCGTCGCAGATGCGCAGCTTGCGGGTCGCGAAGACGTCGGCCATCTCCGCCAGGTAGTACAGCCCGGCGTCGGCCGCGGCCCGCTCCAGC
>DASSUA010000107.1:0-2033 GCA_035707525.1 Pseudonocardiaceae bacterium | reverse complement strand
GACCGAGACCACGGTCGGCTGCACGCACCACCGGCTGGAACCGGGGGTGCCGGCGCCGGCCGGGCCGGTGCCGATCGGCCGCCCGCTGTGGAACACGCGGGTCTACGTGCTCGACGGCGGTGGGCGTCCGATGCCGGCCGGCGTGCCCGGCGAGCTGTACGTCGGCGGCGACCCGGTCGGGCGCGGCTACCTCAACCGGCCGTCGCTGACCGCGCAGCGGTTCCTGCCCGACCCGTTCGGGCCGCCGGGTTCCCGGCTGTACCGGACCGGTGACCTGGTCAGGTGGAACGGGCGCGGGCAGCTGGAGTACCTGGGCCGGGCCGACGACCAGCTGAAGGTGCGCGGCTACCGGATCGAACCGGGTGAGGTAGAGGCCGCGCTCGCCGCGCACGAGCGGATCGCCGAGGCCGCCGTCACCGCGCGTGACCAGCGGCTGCTGGCCTACCTGGTGCCCTCGGGCGCCGTGGACGACGACGAGCTACGGGCCCACCTGGCCGACCGCCTGCCGCGGTACCTGGTGCCCGACGTCTTCGTGCGGCTCGCCGCGCTGCCACGGACGGTGAGCGGCAAGATCGACCGCCGCACGCTGCCCGCGCCGGACCTGGTCGCCCAGTCCCGGCCGGGGCGGGCCGGGCGCACCCCGACCGAGCGGGCGCTGCAACGGCTGTTCACGCAGGTGCTCGACCACCCCGGCGTCGGCCTCGACGACAGCTTCTTCGAGCTGGGTGGCCACTCGCTGCTCGCGGTCCGGCTGGTCGGCCGGATCCGGCAGGAGCTGGGCCGCCGGATACCGGTCGGCACCCTGATCAGCCGGCCCACGGTCGCCGGGCTGGCCGCCAGCCTGGACGCCGAGACGGACCGCCAGGGGGCGGCCGTCCGGTTGCGGGCGGGCCGGCCGGGGGTCACGGTCGCGCTGGTGCACCCGGTCGGCGGCACCCTGTTCTGCTACCAGGAGCTGGTCGACGCGCTGCCGGCCGGCATCCCGGTCGTGGGTTGCGAGCGGCTCGCGGGCGCCCACCCGGCGGAGCGGACGCTGTGGGACGTCGCCGACCGGCACGCCGCGGCGCTGCGAGCGGCCGTGCCGGACGGCCCGGTCGTGGTCGCCGGCTGGTCCGTGGGCGGCGTGCTCGCTCACGCGGTGGCCGCGCGGCTGCTCGCCGCCGGCGCCCGGGTGACCGGCGTCGGCCTGCTCGACTCGCTGGCCATCCGGACCGGCGGCGACCGGGAGGCGGTGCGGCGCAGTGGCGCCCGGCTGGCCTCCCTCGCCGAGCGGGCCCACCTGGACCGGCCGGGCGTGCTGTCCGACCCGCGGATCGAGCGGCTACTCGGGGAGTATGGCCTGGCCGCGTCGGTGCTGCGGCGCGCGCCCGCGCACGAGGTCGCCGCGATGCTCGCGGACTGGGCCGCGCTGCTGGAGCTGCTCGCCGCGCACGAGCCGGTTCCGCTGCCGGTGCCGGCCAGCCTGTTCGTCTGCTCCGGCAACCCCGGCGACCTGCCGGAACGGATCACGGCGAGCTGGTCGGGCCTGTGCGCCGACCTTGGCGTGCACCCGGTGCCGGGCAACCACCTCACGATCCTGCGGCCGCCCGCGGTCGGGTCCGTGGCCGCCGGCCTGGTCGCCGCGCACCTGCTGGAGGTGGCCGGCCGTGAGTGACCCGCTGCTCGGCTGGTACGAGCAGGCCGGCGTCCGGCACCAGCAGCGCCGGGTCCTGCACGAGGACCGCGAGCGGGGCCTGATGCCGTTCCCGGAGAAGGACATCCCCTACCTGGCCAACGGGACGGTCGCCGCGCTACCGGCCGCCGAGCGCCGGGCGCTGGTCACCCGGCACCTCTACCAGTACCTGCTGTTCACCGTTCATCTGGAGACCAGGGTGGTCAACCGCGGCGTGGCCGCGCTGGCGCACGGTCGAATCGGGTACCCGGTGCCGCCGGCGACCAGGCTGGACGCGCTGAAGATCTACACCGACGAGGGGTACCACGCCCTGTACAACCTCGACATCGTGCAGCAGATCGAGCGGGCCACCGGCGTGGCG
>DASSUA010000106.1:0-2566 GCA_035707525.1 Pseudonocardiaceae bacterium | reverse complement strand
GTGCGGCGCCACCGACGCGGCCAGGACCTGGGTGACCATCAGCGCGGCCCCGCCGGGGTTGTCCACCGGCAGCACGTCGGTGTCGATGTGCCGGCAGCGCAGCCGGGGGTTCTCCTGGGCCAGGCTCGGGCCCAGGGCGGCAACGGTCGAGTGCTCCGGATGACGCAGGTCGGTGCCGACCACGCCGACCGCCCCGGAGGTCAGCAGGATCAGCTCGGCCCTCGGCGCGCCGCCCGTGCCACTGGCGATGGCCCGGACCAGGGCGAGTGCGGAGTAGAAGCCGCGCCGCTGCTCGGTGTCGAAGTGCGCGGCCGGGTCCTGCGCCGGGTCGAGCTGCGGGCTGGCGAGGCTGAAGCCGTGGATGATCGAACGGGGGCCGGCGGCAAGTGAGCCGAGCAACCGGGCCAGGTCGTCCGGGTCGTCGACGCGCACGGTAAAGCCGGCCTCGTCCCGGCCGAAGCGGTCCCCGGGGCGGACCGCGGTGACCGCCACACCGGACTCGGTGAGCCTCTCGACCAGGGCCTCGCCCCGCTCGTCCGCGGTGAACACCAGCCACGGGCCGGCCTGCCGAAGCCGCTCGTCGAGATCGGCGACCGGGCGCGGGCGCAGCTGCCACGTCGGCAGGTAGGTCCACCGCGAGCGGTCGTAGTTCTTCCCGGTGGTAGCCGGTGCCGCCGGCCGCTGGACATCGGGAACCTCGGACGCCGACGGCCTGGCGTCGACCCAGTACCTGCGCCGCTGGAACGGGTAGGTCGGCAACTCGACCCGGCGCCCGGCACCGCGGTGCAACGCCGGCCAGTCGATGGAGCAGCCCGCCTGCCACAGCCGAGCGACGGTGCGGAGCAGCCATCCGGCCGCCGACTCGCCGTCGCCGGGTCCGACGGCGACCTCCGCTACCTCGGCGGGCGCGGCGGACTCCTCGCGAAGGATGTGCACTCCCAGCCTGCTCAGGCCGTTGGCGAGCGCACGCACCACTGTGTCTGAGCCGGCCGAGCCGGCCGAGCCGGCCGAGCCGGCCGGGGCGCTGCCGGCGCTCAGCAGCGCGGTGACCGCGGTGCCGAGCTCGGCCCACCAGGCGTCCGGGACACCGGCGTCCGGCGTGACGAGCCGGACCCGGGGGTTGCTCCGCTGGGTCCTGCCGTCGAGCCACCGGGCCGGGTCGCCCAGGGCCGCGATGGCCTCGTCGTGGTCGTGGCAGACCACGGCGCGCCGCAGCGCGAAGCCGCCCCGGGACACCTGCAGGGTGAACGCCACGTCGGCGAGGTCCTCGTCGCGGTGCTCGGCCAGGTGCTGCCGCAGGCGGCCGGTGAGCTCGGCCAGGGCGGCGTCGTCCACGGCGGAGAACACCAGCAGGTGCGGGCCGGGCCGGCGCGGTCGATCCGGCCGCGGCGGGGCCTGCTCCAGCACGAGGTGCGCGTTGGTGCCGCCCAGGCCGAACGAGCTGACCCCGGCGCGGCGCGGGTGGGGCCCGGCGGGCCACGGGCGGTGCTCGGTGAGCACGGTGAACCGGTCCTGCGCGCCGGCCAGCGCCGGGTTCGGGGTCTGGTAGTTCGGCGTGGCCGGTAGCAGCTCGTGCTTCAGGTTGAGCGTGGCCCGGATGAGGCCCGTGACGCCGGACGCCCGGTCGAGGTGACCGACGCTCGGCTTGAGCGAGCCGAGCACGCACGGCGTGTCCCGGGACTGCGCGAAGGCCCGGTTGATCGAGGCCAGCTCGATCGAGTCGCCCAGCACCGTGCCGGTCGCGTGGCACTCGACGTACCCGATGGTGTCGGGCTTGACGCCCGCGACGTTGAGCGCGGTCTCGATCACCTCCGCCTGGCCGGTGACGCAGGGAGCGGTGTATCCGGCCCGCATCCGTCCGTCGTTGTTGGCCGCCGACCCGAGGATCACCGCGTGGATCAGGTCGCAGTCCTCGACCGCCTCGGACATCCGCTTCAGCGCCACCACGCCGACCCCGCTACCCATCACCGTGCCGTTCGCCTCGGCGTCGAAGCTGCGGACGACGCCGTCCGGCGAGGTGATGCCGCCGTTTTCGTACAGGTAGCCGGCCGGCTGGGGGAGCGGCAGGTAGACGCCGCCGGCCAGCGCGATGTCGCACTCGTAGGTCAGCAGGCTCTGGCAGGCGAGGTGGACCGCCACGAGCGAGGTCGAGCAGAAGGTCTGCACCGCGATCGCCGGCCCGCGCAGGCCGAGCTTGTAGGAGACCAGCGAGGCGAGCGAGTCCCGCTCGTTGCCCACGGCCATCAGCAGCAGGCCGCCCGGCTCGGTGACCAGATGCTGGTTCTGCACCAGGTAGTCGGGAAAGCCGCAGCCGGCGAACACCGCGACGTGGCCGGGCGCGTCGGTCGGGCAGTAGCCGGCGCCCTCCAGCGCCTCCCAGGTGCACTCGAGGAACAGCCTGTGCTGGGGCGACATCGTCTCGGCTTCCCGGGGCGTGAACCCGAAGACCGACGCGTCGAACCGGTCGAGGCCGGCCACCGGACCGCCCACCCGGACGTAGCGCGGGCTGGCGAGCTGGCCCGGCTCGGCGCCGGCAGCCAGCAGCTCGTCGTCGGTGAGCTCGCGC
>DASSUA010000105.1:0-2393 GCA_035707525.1 Pseudonocardiaceae bacterium | reverse complement strand
GGGTCTGCCAGCGCCGCGGTGATCCGCGCCGCGTAGGAGGCCGCCTCCGCGTCCGAGGCGTACCTGGTACGCGGCCAGAAGAAGCCGCGCAGCCCGTCCCCCTTGGTCCGCGGCACGACGTGCACGTGCAGGTGCGGGACGCTCTGGCTGACCCGGTTGTTGACCGCGACGAAGGTCCCACCCGCGCCGAGCCCGGCCTCGACCGCCACGCAGACCCGCTGCACCAGCCCGAAGAAGCCGGCGAGCGCAGCGGCGGGCAGGTCGGCGAGCACCTGGAGGTGTTCGGGCGGCACCACCAGGGTATGGCCCCGGAACACCGGCCGGGCGTCCAGGAAGGCCGTCCCGTCCGGCGTGCTCGCCACGCCGAAGGCCGGCACCCGGCCGGCCACGATGTCACAGAAGACACAACCTGCCACGGAGCCGACCTTAACGGGGGATAGCCTGGCGTCATGGGTTACGGCTTCGAGACGCTAGCCATCCACGCGGGGCAGGACGCCGATCCCCGCACCGGGGCGGTCGTGCCGCCGATCTACCAGACGAGCACGTATGCGCAGGACGCAGTCGGCTCACCCCGGCTCGGGTTCGAGTACGCCCGCACCGCCAACCCGACCCGCAGCGCGCTGCAGGAGTGTCTGGCCGCGCTGGAAGGCGGGCGGTACGGGTTCGCGTTCGCCAGTGGTCTGGCGGCCGAGGACACTCTGCTGCGCACCGCGTGCCGGCCGGGCGACCACGTGGTGATCCCCGACGACGCGTACGGCGGCACGTACCGGCTCTTCGCCAAGGTGGCCCAGCGCTGGGGGTTGGGCTTCACCACGGCGGCGATGTCCAGTGTGGAGTCCGTACGGGCCGCCATGACGGAGCGCACCCGCATGGTCTGGGTGGAGACGCCGTCCAACCCGCTGCTCGACATCGCCGACATCGCCGCCCTTGCGGCGGTCGCCCATGACCGCGGTGCACTGCTTATGGTGGACAACACGTTCGCGTCGCCGTACCTTCAGCAGCCTCTCGCCCTGGGCGCGGACGTCGTGGTGCACTCCACCACGAAGTACCTGGGTGGGCACTCCGACGTCGTCGGCGGCGCGCTGGTGCTCTCCGACGAGGAGCTTGCGGACGGGCTGGCCTTCCACCAGAACGCGGTGGGCGCGATCGGCGCTCCGTTCGACGCGTGGCTCATCATGCGGGGTACCCGCACCCTCGGGGTACGGATGGACCGCCACTGCGACAACGCCGAGCGGGTGGTGGAGTTCCTCACCGGGCACCAGGCCGTGGCGCAGGTGCTCTACCCCGGGCTGCCCGAGCACCCCGGTCACGAGCTGGCGGCGAAGCAGATGCGCCGGTTCGGCGGCATGGTCAGCTTCCGGGCCGCCGGCGGGGAGCGGCACGCCATCGACATCTGTAACCGGGCTCGGCTGTTCGTGCTCGCCGAGTCGCTCGGCGGGGTGGAGTCCTTGATCGAGCACCCGGGCCGGATGACCCACGCGTCGGTGGCCGGCTCGCCACTTGAAGTCCCGGCCGATCTCGTGCGACTGTCGGTCGGCATTGAGACGGTCTCCGATTTGATCTCAGATTTAGAGCAGGCGCTGGGCTGACGCTCGGTCGCTGGTCGTCCCGACCAGTTGGCCCGACTAGGCCGGCTCGTTTCACTGACAGGTGCGGCAGTTGCTCGGCCGCAGGGGAGGTGGCTCATGTCCGTGGCCGGAGTTCCGGAAGACACGTCCACGTGGACGGGCCCGACTGGTTGGGTCGGCGCCACAGCGAAGCAGATTGCCCGGGCGGTCCGCCGGGGCGACGCGTCCGCCACCGAGGTTCTCGTCGACCACCTGGACTACATCGGCGCGACCGACGCCATGCTCGGCGCGTTCCGCACGGTCCGGGCCGGGGAGGCGCTGGCTGAGGCGGAGAAGGTCGACGAGCAGCCGGACCTCGGCAACCTGCCGCTGGCCGGGGTGCCGATCGCGGTCAAGGAGAACACCGCCGTGGCCGGCCTGCCGGTGTGGAACGGGTCCGCCGCGGCCCGAGGGCCGGTGGCCGAGACCGACCACGAGGTGGTCCGGCGCCTGCGCGGCGCCGGTGCGGTGGTAGTCGGCCTGACCCGCATGCCCGAGTTGGGGCTGTGGGCGCTGACCGACGACGACACGGCGGTCACCCGCAACCCCTGGCGCACGGACCGCACGCCCGGCGGCTCGTCGGGCGGGTCTGCCGCGGCCGTCGCCGCCGGCTTGGTGCCGATCGCGCACGCCAACGACGGGTTGGGCTCCGTCCGGATCCCGGCCGCGTGCTGCGGTCTGGTCGGCTTCAAGCCCGGTCGCGGCGTGGTGCCGGCGCAGCTCGGGAGGGAGGACTGGTTCGGCCTTGCCGAGCACGGCATCCTCGCCACGACGGTGTCCGACGCG
>DASSUA010000104.1:0-2137 GCA_035707525.1 Pseudonocardiaceae bacterium | reverse complement strand
CTGGTGCTCGGCGGCAGCCAGGCACTGAGCCGGTCGTTGTTCGCCCAGCTGATCCCGACCGGGCAGGAGGGGGAGTACTACGGCTTCTACGAGATCAGCGACCGGGGCACCAGCTGGTTGGGCCCGCTGGCGTTCGGCCTGGTCTACCAGCTGACCCACAGCTACCGGGTGGGCCTGGTGACGTTGCTGGTCTTCTTCGTCGTCGGGTTCGTGCTGCTGGCGGCGGTGCCGATGCGCCGGGCCATCGTCGCGGCCGGTAACACCCCGCCGCGGCTGCTGTGACGGGCGACCACCCCTGTCCCGGCGGCGTCTGGTCGGCTACGGTCACCGGCATGCCCAACCAGCGCTACGTCCAGACGCTGCCGCCTCCGGCCGACCCGTACACCGGCGATGCGCTGCTGCGCTCCTGGCTGGACCGCCACCTCGGCCCGGCCGGCCACACCGCCGCCCGCGAGCGCCTGCTCGCCCTCGCCGACGACGTGCAGGGGCCGCTGCGCGACGCGCACGCCCAGGCCGAGACGCACCCGCCGACCCTGCGCCAGTACGACGCCTGGGGAGCGCGCATCGACCACATCGACACCGCCGAAGGCTGGCAGGTCCAGCGCCGGGCCGCGGCCCGGCACGCGCTGGCCGCGCTGCCGCACCTGGCGCAGGAGCGGCAGCGGTGGGGTGCCGGCGCCCGGGTGCTGCAGCACGCGCTGCTGCACCTCTACGCCCCGGAGTCGGCCACGTTCTCCTGCCCGGTGGCGATGTCCGATGGCGCGGCGGCGCTGCTGTCGCGCCCCGAGGTCGACGCCGGGGTACGCGACGCGTGGCTGCCCCGGCTGCTGTCCACCGACCCGGACACCGCAATCACCAGCGGCCAGTGGATGACCGAGGCGCAGGGCGGGTCGGACATCGCCCGCTCCACCACCACCGCGCGGGCGGCGGCCGACGGGTCGTGGCGGCTGTCGGGTGAGAAGTGGTTCTGCTCGGCGGCGGACTCGGCGGTCGCGGTGGCGCTGGCTCGCCCCGAGGGCGCCGGCGCCGGCAGCCGGGTGCTCGCCCCCTTCCTGGTGCCGCGCTACGCGGCCGACTCGCCGCTGTCGCCTCCCGGCGCCCGGGCCGGCTGGCCGGCCCCGGGGGTGCGCATCCACCGGCTCAAGGACAAGCTGGGCACCCGGGCGCTGCCCACCGCCGAGGTCGGGCTGCAGGAGGCGTACGCGCTGGCCCTCGGCGACCCGGCCCGGCCCGGGCTGGCCCGGATGATGACCCTGGTCGTGGTGACCCGGTTGCACAACGCGGCGGCCTCGGCCGCGGGGATGCGCCGCGGGCTGGCCTACGCGCGCGCGTTCGCCGCGGCCCGGCAGGTCGCCGGTGGGCGGCTGGACACCAGCCCGCTGCACCGGGCCACGCTGGCCGGCGTGGCGGTCGACGCCGCGGCCGCGTTCGTCCTGGCCGGGCATTCGTTCGCGCTGCTGGGCCAGGCCGAGGTGGACGACGACGCGGACGCCGGGGCGGAGCTGCGCATCGTCGCGCCGCTGGCCAAGCTCGCCACTGGCAAGCTGGTTGTGGCCGCCGCCAGCGAGTACGTCGAGGCGTTCGGCGGAGCCGGGTACGTGGAGGACACCGGGGTGCCGCGGCTGCTGCGCGACGCGCAGGTGCTGCCGATCTGGGAGGGTACGACCAACGTGCTCGCCCTGGACGTGCTGCGCGCCATCGCCCGGGAGGAGGCGGCCAAGCCGCTGCTGGCCCGCCTCGACGCGGCCACCGGGGCGGCCACCGGGCCGGCCGCGGACCTGCTCGCCGCCGCAACCCGCGAGCTGCGCGAGGCGCTGGGCTGGGTGGCCGCCGACCCGTACGCCACGCCGGTCATCGCCGGGGCGCGGGCGCTGGCGCTGCGCCTGGCGTACGCGCTGGCCGCGGCGCTGCTGGTGCAGCACGCCGCCGACGGGGACAAGCAGGCCGGCGTCGCCGCGCAGCTGTGGACCCGCCACCGGCTGGGCGGCCAGGACGTGTCCACCGACGCCCACGAACGCTTCGAGCTGCTCTGCCGCTGATGGGGCCGGTGGCGGTGCATCCAAAGTGGGGACCTGTCACTACCCGTGATCAGAGGTGGATGGCTTCGACGGAGGCTCTTCCGTAACGTGCCGGGTCG
>DASSUA010000103.1:0-9103 GCA_035707525.1 Pseudonocardiaceae bacterium | reverse complement strand
GCCGGCGCGTCCGGACCGGCCGTGCAGGCCGCCGCCCGGTTCCTCGCGGCGGTGCCCTGAGGTGTGGCGGCACTGAGGTATGGCGGTGCGCTGAGGCGCCGCGAGGCAGGCCTTAGGGTGGGGCCATGCCCGTCAGATCCGCCCTGGTTCCCGGCACGGTCTCGCCCCGGCGCGAGGTGCCGGCCAACATCGAGCGCCCCGAGTACGTCGGCCGGCCCGGCCCGAGCCGGCGCTCCGAGCCATGGGTGCAGCCGCCAGAGGTGATCGAGGCCATGCGGACCGCGGGCAAGATCGCCGCGCAGGCGCTCGCCGCGGCCGGCGACGCGGTCCGCCCCGGGGTCACGACCGACCACATCGACGCGGTAGTTCACGAGTTCCTGTGCGACCACGACGCCTACCCGTCGACGCTGGGCTACCGGGGCTTTCCGAAGTCCTGCTGCACGAGCCTCAACGAGGTGATCTGCCACGGAATCCCGGACTCGACCGTGATCGAGGACGGCGACATCGTCAACGTCGACGTCACCGCGTACATCGACGGCGTGCACGGCGACACCAACGCCACGTTCCTGGCCGGCGATGTCGACGAGGAGTCGCGGTTGCTCGTCGAGCGGACCAGGGAGGCGACCGGGCGGGCGATCAAGGCCGTGCGGCCGGGCCGCCAGCTCAACGTCATCGGCCGGGTGATCGAGTCCTACGCGCGCCGGTTCGGCTACGGGGTCGTGCGCGACTTCACCGGGCACGGCATCGGACGCTCGTTCCACAGCGGCCTGGTGGTGCTGCACTACGACGAGCCGAGCGTGGACACCACGCTCGAGGCCGGCATGACGTTCACGATCGAGCCGATGATCACGCTCGGCACGATCGACTACGACATCTGGGACGACGGCTGGACCGTCACCACCAAGGACAAGCGCCGGACGGCGCAGTTCGAGCACACGGTGCTGGTCGTCGAGGGCGGGGCCGAGATCCTCACCCTGCCCTGACGCCTGTGCCGGCTCAGGCGTTCAGCTCCGCGAGCAGCGCCAGCATCGCGGCCGCGACCGGGGCCGGGTTGGTCGCGGTGGCCAGGTGGTCGCAGTCCAGCTCGCGCACCGGCCACCCGAGTTCGCGAGCGCCGGCGACATCGTTCGGGTACGCCTTGCTCAGCGCGAGGTAGCCGGCCGGGCCGGTCCACTCGACGCTCGGCCGCTCCTCCTTCAGGAACGCCAGCGGCACCTCCTGCGCCTCCTCGGTGATCGCGGCGCGGAGCTTGTTGTCGGGCACGACCCGATCGAGCAGCGCCGGGTCGAACCAGTTGTGCCAGCGGGGGAGCAGGCCGTCCCTGGACTGGTCGCGAAGCTGCCGGTACAGCTCGGGCGGCACGCTGTCGCGCCAGCTTCGCCCCGGGGTCGGCAGCCCGGCGTCGACGAACAGCAGCGCCGCGACCGGGTCGTCGAGCACGTCGGCGAACCCAGGCAGCAGCGGGCCGGCGCCGCTGTGCCCGGCCAGCACGACCGGCCCGGCCAGCCCGGCGTCACCGACCGCGTCGGCGAACCCGCCGATCAGCCGCGCGTGGACCGGTGGTGCCGCGACCGTCATGCGCAGGTCGAGCAGCACGGTCGAGCGGCCGTTCGCGGCGAGCTCGTCGGCCAGCGGGCGCAGCGTGCTCGGGCCGAGAAACGGGCTGTGCAGGAGCAGGATCGTCGGTGGCTCGGCCACGCGGCACATCATGTCAGCCGCGGCAAGCCCCACTCACCGCCCCCAATGCCACTTGGGGAGCTTCAGTGCCGAATATGCAACTGAAGCTCCCCAAGTGCCATGGAGAGGAGGGGGGGTTAGAGGTTGAGGCCGAGTAGGGCGTTCTCGATGACTTCGGGGAGCGCGGGGTGGATCCAGTACTGGTTGCCGGCCATCTCCCTGGCTCCGAGGCCGAAGGACATGGCCTGCACGAGCGGCTGGATCAGGGTGGACGCCTGCGGGCCCATCAGGTGCGCTCCGAGCAGGCGGCCGCTGCCGCGCTCGGCGAGCACCTTGCAGAAGCCGGTGGTGTCCTCCATCGCCCAGCCGTACGCGACGTCGCCGTAGTCCTGGGTGGAGCAGGCGTAGTCGATGCCGTTGACCTGGCACTGCGTCTCGGTGAGCCCCACCGAGGCCAGCTGCGGGTCGGTGAAGACGGCGAACGGCACGAACCGGTGGTCGGTGACGACCGGTTCCCGCGGGTGCAGCAGGTTGTGCCGCACGACCCTCGCCTCGTGGTTGGCGACGTGCTTGAGCTGGTAGGGCGAGCTCACGTCGCCGAGCGCGTAGATGCCGTCGACGATCGTGCGCTGGTGCTGGTCGACGATCACCCGGCAGTCCGCGTGCATGGTCACGCCGGTCGCCGGCAGGTTGAGCAGGTCACCGTTGGACTGGCGGCCGACCGCGACGAGCAGTTCGTCGCCCTCGACCGCGGTGCCGTCCGGCAGCAGCACCCGGACACCGTCGCGCCCGTGCTCGACGCGCTCGGGATGCTGGCCGGTGTGCACGTCCCACTGCCGCCTGGCGACCTCGGTGAACCGGTGCGACACCGTGGGGTCCTTGAACCGCAGCAGTGCGTCCCCGCGGGCGACGATCGAGACCCGCACGCCGAGCGCGGAGAACACGTGGGCGAACTCGCTGGCGATGTAGCCGCCACCGAGGATCACCAGGCGCCTGGGCAGCGAGTCGATCCGCATGATCGTGTCGCTGGTGTGGTAGCTGACCCGCGAGTGGGCGATCTCCGGTGGGACCACCGGCCGGCCACCGGCGGCGATCACGAACCGGTCGGCCGTGATCACCTCGCCGGTGCCGGTGTCCAGCTCCTTGTGCCCCACGAACCGGCACTGTCCCTTGTAGACGGTGACGTTGTCGTTGTCGTGCACCCGGTACCGCTCGCCGCCGTCGGCGATCGGGTCGATCCGGCCGAAGATCCGGTCCCTGATGTCGGTCCAGCGGACCTTGTCCAGGGAGGCGTCGACGCCGTATTTGGCGGCGCGCCGGATCGTCTCGGCGACGTCGGCGGCGTAGACGAACATCTTGGTCGGGATGCAGCCCACGTTCAGGCACGTGCCGCCGAACGTGCCGCGCTCGACGATCGCGGTGTCCCAGCCGTCGAACTCCTCGCCGAGGATCGAGTTGCCCGAGCCGGTTCCGATGATGACCAGATCGAAGTGCCGCACGCCGACAGGCTAATCGTCAGTGCCGGAACGTCGGGGTGATCACGGCCCTGGCCAGGGTGTGGAAGACCAGGGTGAAGCTGGCCACGGCCGGGGTCACGCTGTCGTCGACGCCGAGGCGCTCGCTGTCGACGGCGTGCACCGCGAAGAAGTAACGGTGTGGGACGTCGCCGGCGGGCGGGGCGGCGCCGCCGTAGGCCTTGGTGCCGTAGTCGTTGCGCACATGGAACGCGCCGGCGGGCAGGCCGTCCGGGGTGCCGGCGCCCCTGGCAAGCTCGGTCACGCTCGCCGGGATGTCCACGACCAGCCAGTGCCAGAAGCCCGACGGCGTCGGGGCGTCCGGGTCGAAGCACGTCACCACGTAGCTCTTGGTGCCCTCCGGGGCGCCAGACCAGGCCAGGTGCGGGGAGAGGTTGTCGCCGCTCACCCCGAAGTCGTTGAACACGTGCTCGTTCGCCAGTTGCTCACCGTCGCGCACATCGTCGCTGCGCACGCTGAACGAGGGCACCGAGGGAAGCAGTGAATAGGGATCCGGCGCGGTGGGGCGCTCCAGGCTCATCGAATCGAACCTCCCTTTATTGGATCGTTGCGAGGAGCACCTTAGTGGCGCCGCGGGCGCAACCCTGCGGGCGATCACGCGTCTGGAGAACGTCCGGCGCCGGGCCAACCTGTAGAGGCACATCAAGCAGAAGGACGGTCACCATGACCCCCATAGCTCGGCGCGCCCTAGGTGCGCTCGCTGCCCTGGCCCTGGTGCTCGGCGCGGGCATCGTCGCCGCGGCACCGGCCCCGGCCACCGCCCAGCTCACCCCGTTGCTCACCGGCATTCGGACCGGCCTGCACCCCGGCTTCGACCGGATCGTGCTGGACCTTTCCGGGCCGCAGACGATGACCACCACCAACCGCTACACCGACGAGCTCATCCAGGACGGTTCCGGCGAGGTGGTGTGGCTGACGGGGGCCGACTTCGTCGAGGTCGTCGTGCACGGGGCGGCCGCGCATGACGAGGCCGGCAACTCGACCTACCCCGGGCCGACCAAGTTCCGGACCCGCAACCTGAGCAACGTGATGGCGGTCGCGGTCATCGGCGACTTCGAGGCGACCCTCTCGATCGGGGTCGGCACCCGGCACCGCAGCTGGGTGCGGGTCTTCACGCTCGGCTCACCCACCCGCGTGGTGATCGACGTGGGCCACTGACCGGTGAACCCTGGGACGGGCCGGGTCGAAGCGGTTCAGCCGCCGGTGGCGGTGAAGTGCATCCAGTCGCGCCGGCCCGTCCAGGTACCGCCCCACGACCAGCCGGCCCTGGCGAATGCCGTGACGGCGCCGCCGCCGGGCAGCACCATGCCCGGCCGTACCCGAGCCCGGTTCGTGTACGCCGAGGCGAGCTCGGGCAGCACGAGGTCGCCGAGCTGGTACGGGTTGCAGAACGGATTGAGATCGACCGCCAGGCCGCTGGCGTGCGCCGACCACTCCGCGAGGCCGGTCAGCGGGCGGCAGACGAACGCCTGGGTGTTGTTGCCGTCCCCGGTCGGCGCCACGGTCAGCTCCGCCGCCGTCACCACCCGCATCTCCTCGATCGGGAACCGGTCGGCGTGCAGCTGGCGGAACACCTCGACCACCGGCCCGGCGACGCGGCCGTTGACCAGCAGCTCGCCGGTGTGGTGCCGGCCGTCGAAGCCCCAGAACGACACCGTCAGGTAGCGCAGCTCGTCGAGCCGGACGGGGCAGCCCGGATGCCAGGTGGATCTGGCCACGACCGCCGGCGGAACAGTCGATGCGGTCCAGGCGTACTCGTCGGTTCCCGGCGGGGGCAGCCGGTCGGCGGTGGGCAGCCGCCGGTCGGCGAGCACGTCCGGGGTGGGCAGCACCTGACCGAAGCCGTCCGGGCGCAGCGGCAGCGGCGTCGCCCCGACGACCCAGCCGGGTCGCTGGGGAGCCGGTGGCGGGCCAGCGGGCAGTGGGTTCGCGGGCGGTGGGTTCGCGGGCGGTGGGGCCGGTGTGGCGGACCGGATCGATGGCGGCCCGGCCAGCGTGCTTGTCGGGGCCGGTCCGGACGGCTCGGTGCGCTTGTCGGCGGCGGACCTGGTGGCCGGTTGGGGCGCGGCGCAGCCGGCGAGCAGCCCGCCGAGCAGCACGGCGACAACGGCCCGCCGGGTGCGATCGCGATCCCGGGCCACGGTTCCACCCTTACACGAAACCTGCCGTCGGCTCCCCCCGCGTGGCATCTCCGCATGGGCTCAGGCCGGCACGCACCCGGTCCGTGAAGGGGCATTCGGGCCGCATGATGGCCACGTCCCTGCCGGGGAACCACACGCGACAAGGCATAGTGGCTGGCCGTGGTCACCGAACTGGAGCTGCACCGGGCCAGCGGCGAGCGGCTCGACGCGGCGACGATCTACGGATTGCTGCGGCTGCGGATCGACGTCTTCGTGGTCGAGCAGGACTGCCCCTGGCAGGACCTGGACGGGCGCGACCTCGACCCGACGACCACGCACTTCTGGGTCGCCGCGGCCGGCCGCCCGGCCGAGCCGCTCGGCTGCCTGCGGGTGGTGCGGCTGGCCGAAACCCTGCGGATCGGCCGGGTGTGCGTGGCGCGGTCCGAGCGCGGCCGGGGTCTGGCGGCGGCGCTCCTGCGGGCCGCGCTCGACGAGTTCGGCGATCGGCCGTGCGTGCTCGACGCCCAGTCGCACCTGGCCGGGTACTACGCGGGGTTCGGGTTCCAGGTGTGCGGCGAGGAGTTCATCGAGGACGGGATCCCGCACCTGCCGATGCGGCGCTGCGCCACCGTTAACCGTTGCGCCACGGGCTAAAGCGCGCGGGCGGCGCGGATCCACGTGCGGACCGGGAGACGTCGTAACATCCGGGGCGAATGCGCGACCACCTGGGTGGCAGGACCACCGTCGGAGAGCGCGGGCTCGCCCGGCAGCGGTTGAGGCGCCGGTCGTGGAAGCGGAGGGCTGAGATGACGGCAGAACCGATCACCGTCGTGGGGTTCGACGGTGGGCCGCTTTCCGACGACGCCGCCGACGCGGTGCGCGGCGCCACCCTGCTGATCGGTGCCGGCCAGGTCGCCGGCGCGCTGCCGGACGGGTTGGCGAGCGCGCCGTTGACCAGCGCGCCACTGACCAACGGGGGCCGGGCCCGGCTGGTCGAGAACCTTCGCGGGCACGACGGGCCCGCGGTCGTTCTGGCCTCCGGCGACCCCGGCTTCTTCGGCATCGTGCGGGCGCTGCGGGCCGGCGGACTGACCCCGCGGGTGGTGCCGGCGCCGTCGCTGGTGCAGCGGGCGTTCGGGGCCATCGGGCGGCCCTGGGACGACGCGGCGATCCTGCGGGCCGACGCGCAGAACCTGCGGGCCGTGATCAACGTGTGCCGGGCGCGGCCGGCGGTGGCGATCCTGACCGGGCCGGGCGCCGGTCCCCGCGAGATCGGCGCCGGCCTGCACGGCTGGCCGCGGACGCTCGTCGTCGTGGAGGACGCCGGTAGTCCGGCCGAGCGGCTCTCCACCGTGGACGCCGAGGAGGTCGGCTGGCGGGACTGGCGCCGGAGCGATCTGGTGCTTTGCCTGCGTGAACCCGAGTCCATGCCGCCGACCTGCTGGTACGCCGGCGGCGAACCGACCCCGCCGGCCGGTGGCTGGGCGTTGCCGGAGGCGGCGTTCCATCACCGCGAGGGCCTGCTGCCCGGCCGGGAGGTGCGCGCGGTCGTGCTGTCGCAGCTGGCGCCGCGACCGGGCACGCTCGTGTGGGACATCGGGGCGGGCTCCGGATCCATCGCCGTCGAGTGCGCCCGGATGGGCGCCGCGGTGCTGGCCGTGGAGCGCCACCCCGGCCAGTGCGTCCGGCTGATCGCCAACATCGCGGCGCACAACGTCGACGTGTGTGTGGTGGAGGACAGCGCGCCTGGGGTGTTCGGGATGCTGCCGGAGCCGGACGCGATCTTCGTCGGCGGTGGCGGGCCGCAGGTCGTGGCGGCCTGCACCGACACCGGGGCCAGCCGGATCGTGGTTGCGCTGACCGGGTTGGACGGCTTCGCCGCCAGCCGGGACGCGCTGGTCGCCGGGGGTTACGCGGTCGACGGCTGCCAGCTGGCGGTGTCTCGACTCGTACAGCCCGAGGGCGGCCCGAGCCGCCTGATCGGCACCGGGCCGGTGCTGCTGCTGACCGGGACCCGCTGAGACACTTCCCGGGTGTCGGCGCCTTACCCGGACCGCGAGCGGCATTACCTGGTCGGGCTGGACCTCACCGGTCGCCGCGTGCTCGTGGCCGGTGCCGGCGCGGTCGCGGCCCGCCGGCTGCCGAGGCTGCTGGCGGCCGGCGCCGACGTCCTGGTGGTGTCGCCGGCCGCGACGCCGGCCGTCGAGGCGATGGCCACGGCCGGCCGCCTGCGCTGGCTGCGGCGCCCGTACCGGGACGGCGACCTCGACGGCGCCTGGTACGTGCTGGCCTGCACGTCCGAGCCGGACACCAACGCCGCGGTCGCCGCCGAGGCCCTGCGCCGCCGGGTGTTCTGCGTGCGGGCCGACGACGCCGGCGCAGGCACCGCGGTCACCCCGGCCACGGGCGACCACGCCGGCCTGCTGGTCGGCGTGCTGGCGGGGCGGCGGCCGCGCCGTTCGGCGGCGATTCGCGACGCCCTGCTCGAGGCCCTGCGCACCGGGGTCGCCCGCGAAGCGGACCCCGTCGCGCCCGGCGTGGCCCTGGTCGGCGGCGGTCCCGGCGACCCGGACCTGATCACGGTGCGCGGCCGCCGGCTGCTGGCCAGGGCCGACGTCGTGATCGCCGACCGGCTTGCTCCGGGCGAGCTGCTCGACGAGCTGGGCCCGCACGTCGAGCTGATGGACGCGGCCAAGATCCCCTACGGCCGCGCGGCCAGCCAGGACGTGATCAACTCGACGCTCATCGAGCGGGCCAGGGCCGGAAAGTTCGTGGTGCGGCTCAAGGGTGGCGATCCGTTCGTGTTCGGCCGGGGCTTCGAGGAGGTGCTCGCGTGCACCGCGGCCGGCGTTCCGGTCACCGTCGTGCCGGGCGTCACGAGCGCGTTCGCCGTGCCGGCCGCGGCGGGGGTGCCGGTGACGCACCGCGGGGTCGCGCACGAGGTCGTCGTGGTGTCCGGCCACCTCGCCCCGGGCGACCCGGCCTCGCTCGTCGACTGGGCCGCGCTCGCCCGGCTGCGCGGGACGCTCGTGCTGCTGATGGCGGTCGAGCGGATCGGCCAGTTCGCCGGCGTGCTGCTCGCCGGTGGCCGTGGGCCGGCCGACCCGGTCGCCGTGATCGCCGACGGCACCCGGGCCGGCCAGCGCACCCTGCGCACGACCCTCGGCTCGGTCGCCGACGACATCGCGCGGGAGGCGATCCGGCCGCCTGCGGTGATCGTCGTCGGCGGGGTCGCCGGTCTGGGACATCTGACCTAGCGGAAACGCCGAAGGGCGTGGCTCTTCTGGGGGACCGTCCTTCACGATCGCAACCGTGTGTCTAGTCTGCCGCTTTCGGCGACTTCACTGGGTCACGGGCATCGTTCGATGGCGGTGATCGTGTAGCTGCCCGTCCGTCTTGGTCGCTTTGCCGGGTCATGATCGTCGTTGGGTGTGGCTCTTCTGAGGGGGACTGTTCTCTGTCAGGTCGGCCCCCTGCCGCCTGTCGTCACATTCGGTGACTTCATTCGTACTATGGGTGTCGCTGGGTGGTTCAGGTTCGTCGTCTGGGTGCTGTCAGCCGCTCTTCGCGTGGCTCGGGCGGCGGGAGGTGCTCAAGATCGCTGAAAGTGTGAGCTCACCACGCACTTTGGGCTCGGGAGTGCATGGTGAGCTCACACTTTCGGTGATCATGAACGGGTTGTGCCCATCGCGGACCGGTGACAGCCAGCCAACGGGCACCAGGCCCTCCAGCAGGGCCACACCCAACGACGATCACGACGCCCGGCACCCC
>DASSUA010000102.1:0-8541 GCA_035707525.1 Pseudonocardiaceae bacterium | reverse complement strand
TGGAACAGCACCCGGTGCCAGGCCGCCGGCGCGGTCAACAGCGCCGCCGCCCCGGCCGCGAGCAGCGCGGTCACCAGGTGCAGCCCGCGGACGAAGGCCGAGGCGTTCTGGAAGACCGGCGTGAACGCGACCGTGAGCAGGAACGCGAACAGGATCTGCACGCCGGCCTGCGCCACCCGCAGCTCCTGCAGCAGTTCGCTGAAGTTGCGGGCGAGCCGTTCGTGCTCCGACTCGTGGTGCTGGTCAGCGGTGCTCTCGGCCATGGCTATCCCTTACCCGGCGCTCCGGCCGGTTATGCGCCGACCGTCCTGGACCGGCCGCGGAACTCGGCGATCAGCGCTCCGTCGCGGCGCACGGTCACGTCGTAGAGACCGCTGCGGCCGAACCTGGTGACCTCGCGGGCGGTCGCCTCCAGCAGGTCGCCCTCGGTGGCCGGCGCGACGAACGTGATGTCCGCGCCGGCCGCGACCGTGGCCGGCCCGTAGCTGTTGCAGGCGTAGGCGAACGCCGTGTCGGCGAGCAGGAACACGTAGCCGCCGTGGGCGATCGCGTGCCCGTTGACCATGTCCGGACCGATCCGCATCCGGACGGTCGCCCGGCCGCGGGCGCACTCCAGGACGTCCATCCCGAGCGCCTCGGCGACCCGGTCGGCGGCGCGCATCCTGGCGACGCCCTCGGTCACACCGCTACCTGCTCCCGGGGCGGGGCGACCATGGGCCGGTCGCGGCGCACCCGCTCGTGCCAGCCGAGGGCGGTCACCGACGACACCACGATCGCGAACCCGAGCCACTGGGTCCAGGTGAGCCTGGCGCCGAGCAGGCCGACCCCGATGAGCGCGGCGGTGACCGGAAAGGCGAGCTCGGCGAGCGTCGCCCTGGCCGCCGGGGTGGCGCGCAGGCCGAGGTAGTACAGGGACAGCGCGAGCAGCCCGGGGATCACCGCCAGCAGCACGAGCCCGACCGCGTTGTCCCAGCCGACCGCCACCGGCGCCCCGGTCACCAGCAGCGCGGCCGCGGCGGCCGGCAGGCCGATCGCGAACCGCAGCGTGGTGACCTCCCGCGGCGCCATGGTCGTGGCGACCATCCGGCCGAGCACGGTGCCGGCCGCCCACAGCACGGCCGCACCGAGCGCGAGCAGGGCCGCCTGCAGCGCCGCGACCCGCACCTGGGTCGGATCCCGGAACGCCAGCAGCCAGGCACCGGCCAGGGCCGGCACCGCGAAGAAGAAGTACCCCCGCCGCAGCCGCTCACCGAGCAGCGCCACTGCCGCCAGCACGGCGAACACCGGCTGCAGCTTCTGCAGCACCAGCGGGGTGACCGGGTCGGAGAGCCGGAACGCGGCGGTGAACATCACGGCCGCGATCGCCGACGGACCGATCCCGATCGCCAGCAGCGCGATCCGCTCGCGGCGCCCGGCGGCGGCGAACGCGCGAACCGCCGGCACCAGCAGCGGCACCAGCAGCGCGACGATGATCAGGTGTTCCCAGAACACCACGCTGGCCGCCGGCAGCGTGTCCGCGAGCGGTTTGCGCAGCAGGCCGTCGGTTCCCCACAACGCGGCCGCGCAGGCCACCAGCCAGGTGCGGTCGACCGTGCGCCTCGTGTCATCCACTCCCACACGCTAGTACCGGGCCGGCCCACCCCGACCCGCGGGGGCCGGCGGTTGATCGCGCTTTGCGCCCGCCCGAGCCCGGAATGCACGTGATCGACTTTTCCGACGGTGGCGCGGCTGGCAGAAGAATGGCTAGGGGGTGCCCAAGCCGCAAGCCTTCGGTAATAATCCGAGAAACCGCGAACCAGGGGCGCACGTGTAATGTACTGGCCTGGCATTGAAATGACGATCACCACCCTTATGGCCCACCAGCTCTCGACTGCGCTCTGCAGAAGTAAGAGTCACGGCGTTTGAGCGCGAGGGAGCGGAAATGCCCAAGGGGATCTCCCTACACATCGGGCTCAACCATGTGGACGCGGCGGCGTACGACGGTTGGGACGGGGCATTGGCCGGCCCGCTCCACGACGCGCACGAGATGGCGCTGCTGGCCGCCCACGAGGGCTACCGCACGCAGATCCTGACCGACCGCCAGGCCACCGCGTCCGCGGTGCTGACCGCGATCCGCACCGCCGGCGGCAAGCTTCGCCCCGGCGACGTGTTCCTGCTCAGCTACGCCGGCCACGGCGGCCAGCTCGCCGACGCGCCCGGCGAGGACGACGAACCGGTCGGCTTCGACGAGACCTGGGTGTGCTGGGACCGCCAGCTGCTCGACGACGAGGTCTACGCCGCGCTGGCCACCTTCGTCCGCGACGTCCGGGTGATCGTCGTGTCGGACTCGACCCACAGCGGCACGTGCCACCGCAGCCCGCTCTCCCCGTCACCGCCCGTGCGGACCCCGGAGGGCGCTCGCCGGGCCAGGATCATCCCGGCCGCCGTCTGCCTCGCCGACCAGTCCCGCCGCCGCTCGTTGTACCAGCGCATCAGGCGAAGCAGCCGCGCCGAGATCCGCCGCGCGATGGCCAGGAACCGCTCGCTGACCAGGCGCCAGTCCCGGCTGCGCAAGCCGACCAGCTGCCTGTCGGCGCGCGCGGTGCTGCTGAGCGCCTGCCAGGACAACGAGGTCGCCTACGACGGCCCCGGCAACGGCTCGTTCACCGCCGCGCTGCTGAACGTCTGGGCCGGCGGCCGCTTCGACGGCACGCACCGCGAGTTCGTCTCGGCCATCCGGGCCAAGCTGACCGCGCAGACCCCCGGCTACCTCTCGGCCGGTCGCGGCACCGGCGGCTGGGAGGCCAGCCGCCCGTTCACCATCGACATCCGGCGCGACCTCGAGCTGATCGAAGAGGTTCCGATCGGCTGACCACTAGCCTTGCTGGTGATGGCGGCGTCTCGGACCCCGGCGCTGCGGATCGGACCGTTCCAGGTCGATCCGCCGGTCGTGCTCGCCCCGATGGCCGGCATCACCAACGTCGCCTTCCGGCGGCTGTGCCGGGAGCACGGGGCCGGGTTGTACGTCTGCGAGATGATCACCGCGCGCGGGCTCGTGGAGCGCGACCCGAAGACCCGGCACATGATCACCTTCGACGCCGACGAGCGGCCCAGGTCAATGCAGCTGTACTCGACCGACCCCGCCACCATGCGGGAGGCCGTCGAGATCATCGCCGGGGAGGACCTGGCGGACCACGTCGACACCAACTGGGGCTGCCCGGTGCCGAAGGTCACGCGCCGCGGGGGCGGCGCGGCCCTGCCGTACAAGCGGGCGCTGTTCGGCGACATCGTGCGGTCCGCGGTGCGCGCGGCCGAGCCGGCCGGGATCCCGGTCACCGTGAAGTTCCGGATCGGCATCGACGACGCGCACCAGACCTACCTGGACGCCGGGCGCATCGCGGCCGACGTGGGCGCGGTCGCGGTCGCCCTGCACGCCAGGACCGCGGCCCAGCGCTACTCCGGCTGCGCGGACTGGTCGGCCATCGCCAAGCTGCGCGACGCACTGCCGGCGACCGTTCCGGTGCTCGGCAACGGCGACATCTTCGCCGCCGGGGACGCGCTGCGCATGATGCGCCAGACGGGGTGCGACGGGGTCGTGGTCGGGCGCGGCTGCCTTGGCCGGCCGTGGCTGTTCGGCGAGCTCGAGGCGGCCTTCGCCGGCCGCCCGGCGCCCACTCCGCCGACGCTGGGCGAGGTCGCCGGCATCCTGCGCCGGCACGCCCGGCTGCTGGTCACGCACGACGGCCCGGCCAAGGGCCTGCGCGACCTGCGCAAGCACGTCGGCTGGTACCTGCACGGGTTCCCGGTCGGCGCCGGGCTGCGCCGGGCGCTGGCCCTGGTGTCCTCGCTGGACGAGCTCGACGAGCTGCTGGCCGCCCTGCCGGCCGACGTGCCGTTCCCCGAGGACGCCAACGGCCCGCGCGGCCGGCAGGGCTCGCCCGGCCGCGTCGTGCTGCCGAAGGGCTGGCTGGACGACCCGCTCGACCGCACCGTGCCGGCGGGCGCCGAACTGCCCGACAGCGGGGGCTGACGTGCGGCCGATCGCTGTCCTCGTGGCCGTCCTCGTGGCGGCTTCGGCGGCGTTGCCGGCCGGTTGCTCCACGGTGATCGCCGGGCGGGCGCTGGCACCGGACGTCGTCGCCCAGGACCGCGAGCTGATCGTCGAGTACTTCGAGCGCGTGAACGTGGCCGCCGACGAGGGCGCCAACTCGCAAAAGGTGTTCTTCACCGAGACGCAGCACCCGGACTTCAAGGCCGAGGTGTGCGACCTCGGCGGGCACACGCTCGTGTTCGACCCGAGCCTGAGCACGTTTCGGCCCGACCGCGGCTGGTCCCCCGAGGACGGGAAGCCGCCGCGCGGCCGGGTATACGTGGTCGCCGTCACGATCACGGTCGAGCTGGACGGGACCGTGCTCGGCACGCAGATCGGCTCGATGCATGTCGTCGTGCTCGACCGGGCCGCCTACGGGTTCTCGCCGTGTCCGAGCTGACCAGCGGGCAGACCGGTGAACAGACCGGCAAGCCGACCGGTGAGCCACCGGACGACAGCACTGCGGCGGCCCGCTGGCTCGTGCTCGCCGGCAAGATCGCGGTCGCCGCGCTGGCGACGGGCATCTTCGCCGTGACCGCGATCGCCTGGGGCACCAAACAGTGGGTCGACGACAAGATCCGCTACGTACCGGCTCTCGACCCGGACTCGCCGTCCATCGTGGACAAGGAACGGCAGCTGGGCGACGAGAACTTCCTGCTGGTCGGCTCCGACAGCAGAGCCGGCGCGAGCCCGGCGGACCGGGTGGGCGACACCGAGGCGGTGCCGGGCGCCCGCTCCGACACGCTCATGCTCGCGCACATCCCGGCCGACCGGAGCCGGGTCGTGGTCGTGTCGTTCCCGCGCGACCTGGAGATCGACCGGCCGGCGTGCCCGGCCTGGGACCCGGTCAGCGGCGCCTACCTGCCGACCACCAACCCGGCCAGGAACTACGTCAAGATCAATAGTGCCTACCAGTCCGGCGGCCCGCTGTGCACCACCAAGGTCGTCCAGCAACTGACCGGGCTGTCGATCAACCACTACATCGGCATCGACTTCAACGGCTTCAAGTCGATGGTCGACGCGGTCGACGGCGTCCGGGTGTGCGTGCAGCGACCGGTCTTCGACGACATCCTCGGCCCGGTCGTCGACGCGCCCGGCCCGGTGGAGCTGACCGGCGACCAGGCGCTCGCGTTCGTCAGGGCCAGGCACGTGCGCGGGGACCCGACGTCGGACTACGGCCGCATCCGGCGCCAGCAGCGGTTCATCTCCGCGCTGATGCGCGAGGCCATGTCCAACCGGGTGCTGCTCGACCCGGGCCGGCTCGAGGACTTCGTCGACGCGTTCGCCGCCAGCACCGTCGCCGACAACCTCGGCGTCGACCAGCTGCTCACGCTGGCCCAGTCGCTGCACGGCCTGGACGCCGGCCGGGTCACGTTCGTCACCGTGCCGACCACCGGCGGGGCCAACGCGCGCGGCAACGAGGAGCTGCGCGCCGACGACACCGCGGCGCTGTTCCGCGCGATCATCGACGGAACTCCCCTGCCCGGCGAGAAACCGGCGGCTCCCGGCGCCGACCCGCCGGCGGCGAACCGCGACCCGAGGGCGCAGGCCGGCGGTGCGCCACCCGGGCCGACCGTGCAGCCGCGCGAGATCAGGCTGCAGGTGCTCAACGGCACCGAACGCGGCGGCCTGGCCGGCCAGGCCGCGAGGGATCTCAAGGCCGCCGGCTTCGACATCGTCAAGGTGGACGGCGCCAGCGAGCAGGTCACCCGCACCGTGATCCGGTATGCGAAGGAGCGCGAGGCGCACGCCCGCACGGTCGCGGCCGCGGTGCCGACGGCGGTGCTACGGGAGGACCCGACGATGGGCACGGCGATCGAGCTGGTGCTCGGCACGAACTTCGACGGCCGGGTGCTCGTGCCGCTGGCCGGAGTGCCGCTAGACCGAGTGCCGCTAGACCGAGTGCCGCCGGACCGGGCGCCGTCCGACCGGGTGCCGTCACCGAGCGGCCCGCCGCCGGCGCCGCCCGCTCTGCCGGACGATCTCGCCACGGTCAACGCCGCCGACACCGCCTGCGCCTGACTTGGCCATCAACCGTTCATTCCCGGTTCATTCGATCGCCGAGCCGCGGTTCGTCACCCGGGCTTAGGCTGTCGGCATGAGGGAGGCGTATGTCGAAAAACTCGCCGCGCTCTCCAGCGAGCTGGCCAGCATGTGCGAGTTGGCCGCGGACGCGATCCAGCGGGCCACGACCGCGCTGCTGAACGCCGACCTCGCGCTCGCCGAGCAGGTGATCAGCGACGACCAGAAGGTCGACCAGCGCCGCGACGCGTGCGAGGAGGCCGCCCTCGCGCTGCTCGCGCTGCAGGCCCCGGTCGCCGGTGACCTGCGGATCGTGGTGTCGTCGATCCACGCCTCGGCCGACATCGAGCGGATGGGCGATCTCGCGCTGCACGTCGCCCAGGCGGCCAGGCGCCGGCACCCGCAGAAGGTGCTGCCGGCGCGGGTCGAGCCGTACTTCGCCGAAATGGGCAGGGTCGCCGTCAAGCTGGCCACCGACGCCGCCGCCGTGATCCGCACCAGAGACGTCGACCTGGCCCGGCGGCTGGAGCAGGACGACGACGCGATGGACGACCTGCACCGCCACCTGTTCACGGTGATGATGTCGCAGGACTGGCAGCTCGGGGTGGCCAGCGCGGTCGACTGCGCGCTGCTCGGCCGCTACTACGAGCGCTACGCCGACCACGCCGTGTCGGTCGGCCGGCAGGTCGTATTCGTCGTGACCGGGCGGATGCCGGCGGGCAGCAGCACCGCTGGGTAACGTTGCCGGTCGTGGACCTTGCGATAACCGGTGGCTTCGTGGTGCCCGTCGACACCGACCCGATCGACGGCGCGACCGTGCTCATCGCCGACGGCAGGATCGCCGCGATCGGACGCGACATCGAGGTACCGCAGGAAGTGCCGGTGGTCGACGCCGCCGGCCAGTGGGTGCTGCCCGGCTTCGTCGAGGCCCACGGGCACGTCGGCATTTGGGAGGAGGCGGAGGGCTGGGCCGGCCAGGACACCAACGAGATGACCGACCCCAACGGAGCCAGGCTGCGCGCGCTCGACGCGATCAACCCCGCCGATCTGGGCTTCGCCGACGCGCTGTCCGGCGGGGTCACCACGGTCGTCGTCAAGCCCGGGTCCGGTAACCCGATCGGCGGTCAGACCGTCGCCATCAAGTGCGCCGGCCGGACCGTGGACGACATGGTGCTGCGCGAGCCGTGCAGCGTGAAAAGCGCCCTCGGGGAGAACCCGAAGCGGGTCTACGGGGAGCAGAAGAAGCTCCCGTCGACCAGGCAGGGCGTGGCCGCGGTGATCCGCGAGGCATTCACCAGGGCGCAGAACTACCGCGCCCAGCGCGAGCAGGCCACGGCCAGAAACGAGCACCATGATCGCGACCTCGGGCTCGAGGTGCTGGCCAGGGTGCTCGACGGCGAGCTGCCGTGGTCGCAGCACTGCCACCGCGCCGACGACATCGCGACCGCGATCCGGCTCTCCGACGAGTTCGGTTACCGGCTCGTGGTCAACCACGGCACCGAGGGCCACCTGATCGCCGACGTGCTGGCCGAGCGGGACATCCCGGTGATCATCGGGCCGCTGTTCACCACTCGCTCCAAGGTCGAGCTGCGCCGGCGGTCGCTGCGCAGTCCCGGCCTGCTCGCCCGCGCCGGGGTGCGGATCGCGATCACCACCGACCACCCCGTCGTGCCCATCCAGTTCCTGGTGCACCAGGCGACGCTGGCCATGAAGGAGGGGCTCGACCGCACCACGGCGCTGCGCTCGATAACGGTCAACCCGGCGCAGTTCATGGGCCTGGACGACCGGGTCGGCTCGCTTCGGCAGGGCCTCGACGCCGACATCGTGCTGTGGTCCGGCGACCCCCTCGACGTCATGAGCCGCGCGATGCGCGTGTACATCGGCGGCCGCGAGGTCTACCGCTACGCCGAGCCGGCGGCCTGACAAGCTGCCGGCTGCGGCGGGCGTCAGCCGAAGCGGCCTGAGATGTAGGCCTCGGTGCGCGGATCGCCGGGGCTGCGGAAGATCCTGGCGGTGCTGTCGTACTCGACGAGCCGCCCGACGCGGTTGCCGTCCTCGTCGGCCTCGGCCGTGAAGAACGCCGTCCGGCCGGAGACCCGGGCCGCCTGCTGCATGTTGTGGGTCACGATGATGATCGTGAACCGGGTGGTCAGCTCGGCCATCAGGTCCTCGATCTTGGCGGTGGCGATCGGGTCGAGCGCCGAGCACGGCTCATCCATGAGGATCACGTCGGGCTGGGTGGCGATCGCCCGCGCGATGCACAGCCGCTGCTGCTGACCGCCGGACAGCGCCAGCGCGCTCTGCTTCAGCTTGTCCTTGACCTCGTCCCACAGCGCCGCCTTGGTCAGCGACTCCTCGACGAGCGGCTCGAGCTGCGCCTTCTTCTTGGTCCCGAACAGGCGGGGCCCGTAGGCGACGTTGTCGAAGATCGACTTGGGGAACGGGTTCGG
>DASSUA010000101.1:0-5122 GCA_035707525.1 Pseudonocardiaceae bacterium | reverse complement strand
GGTGAGGACGGCCTCTTCAGAAGAGTCACACCCAACAGCGTTGCTACCCGACGTCGACCGTGGAGGCCGTGTGCACGCCGACCTCGCCTACGACCCGCCTACGACCACCGACCAGCGACGAATTTCCGGTCAACGATCTAGTCGCGTTGCGGGCGGCCGATGCCCAGCCACCACAGCACGCCGAGCGCCGAGCCGGGCGGGATGGCGACCCACAGCCACCACGGGTAGACGTAACCGTCGACGGTCAGCCAGACCATCGCCCAGATGACCAGGTTGACCACGGTCAGGGAGAGCCAGATGGTGGTGAGCACCTTCATCGCGACGTAGCCGCCGCCGCGCTTGACCGGCGGTTTTTCGCTGCGGACCGGCGGCAGGTCGGCAACGATCTCGGCGAGTTCGCCGCGGTTCTTGGCCTGCCAGGCGTTGCGCACCCGGATGTCGAACTCGGCGAGGTCGATCTCGCCCTCGGCGTGCGCCCGGTGTAGCCGTTCCTCGACGGCCTTGCGGTCGATGTTGGATGCGCGCACCTGGTCGGGCGGAAGTGCCTCGGTCACGGCAGACATCGTGCCACGCCAGGCAAAACAGTCAGTTCTGCTTGCTTTGTCGGCGCGCCGAGGGGCAGGATTTCGGGCATGCCGGACGATCTCGAGGGCGTGTTGGCGGACCTGCGGGCCGAGGGTGACGAGCTGGACGGCCTGGTGTCGGGGTTGCCCGATGCCGGCTGGGCGCGGCCGACGCCGGCGCCGGGGTGGACGATCGCCCACCAGATCGCGCACCTGGCCTGGACGGATCAGCTTGCCCTGCTGGCCGCGGGCGACCCGGACGCCTTCAACGAGGCGGTGCGGCAGGTCGCCGGCGATCCGGTGGAGTACGTCGACCGGGCCGCGGCCGAGGGTGCCACCGAGCCGCCGCGGCAGCTGCTGGCCCGCTGGCGCAGGGGCCGCGCCGCGCTGGCCGGCGCGCTCGCCGCGGTGCCGGCCGGAACCCGGATGCCGTGGTTCTTCAAGCCGATGAGCCCGATGTCGGCGGCGACGGCCCGGCTGATGGAGACGTGGGCGCACGGCCTGGACGTCGCCGACACCCTCGGGGTGCGGCGGCCGCCGACGGCCCGGTTGCGGCACGTGGCCCACATCGGCGTGCGGGCGCGCGACTTCGCGTTCCAGGTCAACGGCCGCCAGCCACCGGCCGGGCCGTTCCGCGTGGAGCTGACCGGGCCGAGCGGCCAGGCGTGGGCGTGGGGCCCGCAGGAGGCCGCGCAGCGCGTCGCGGGCACGGCGCTGGACTTCTGCCTGCTGGTCACCCAGCGGCGGCACCGCGACGACGTGGCCGTCACGGCGACCGGTCCGGACGCCGACGCGTGGCTGGACATCGCGCAGGCGTTCGCCGGCCTGCCCGGCGCCGGCCGCAAGCCCGGGCAGTTCGGGTGAGCGCACCGGTCCGCATCGGCAACGCATCCGGTTTCTACGGCGACCGGTTCGCCGCCGTGCACGAGATGCTCACCGGCGGCCCGCTCGACGTGCTGACCGGCGACTACCTGGCCGAGCTGACGATGCTCATTCTCGGCCGCGACCTGCTGAAGAACCCGTCGCTCGGCTACGCCAGGACATTCCTTCGGCAGCTGGAGGGCAGCCTCGGCGTCGCGGCCGAGCGCGGCGTCAAGATCGTGGCCAACGCCGGTGGGCTCAACCCGGCCGGGCTCGCCGGCGCGGTGCGCGAGCTGGCCGAGCGGCTGGGACTCGAGGTGCGGGTCGCCCACGTGGAGGGGGACGACCTGCGCGAGCGGGCGGGCGAGCTCGGGCTCGGCCGCCCGCTGACCGCCAACGCCTACCTCGGCGCGTGGGGGATCGCCGCGTGCCTTCGGGCCGGCGCGGACGTCGTGGTCACCGGCCGGGTGACCGACGCCTCGCTCGTGGTCGGCCCGGCCGCGGCGCACTTCGGCTGGGGCGCCGGCGACCTCGACGCGCTCGCCGGCGCGGTCGTCGCCGGTCACGTCCTGGAGTGCGGGGCGCAGGCCACCGGCGGCAACTACGCGTTCTTCACCGAGCTCGACCTGGCACGCCCGGGGTTCCCGGTCGCCGAGGTCTTCGCCGACGGTTCGAGCGTGATCACCAAGCACGACGGCACCGGCGGCGCGGTCACGGTCGAGACGGTCACCGCGCAGTTGCTCTACGAGATCGCCGGCGCCCGGTACCTGGGGCCGGACGTGAGCGCCCGCTTCGACACCGTCCGGCTCTCGGCGCAGGGCGCCGGCCGGGTACGGATCAGCGGCGTGCGCGGCGAGCCACCGCCGTCGACCACCAAGGTGTGCCTCAACCGGCTCGGCGGGTTCCGCAACTCGACCACGTTCGTGCTGTGCGGGCTCGACCTGGCCGCGAAGGCCGGCCTGGTGCGCGCGCAGCTGGAGGCCGCGGTCGGCACCGACGGCCTGACCTGGACGCTGGCCCGCACCGACCACCCGGACGCGGCCACCGAGCAGGAGGCCAGCGCGCTGCTGCAGGTCACCATCAAGACGCCGGACCAGCAGCGGGCCAAGGCCCTGTCCCGGGCGGCCGTCGAGCTGGCGCTGGCCAGCTACCCGGGCTTCACCGTGACCGCGCCGCCGTCGGACGGCGCCCCGTTCGGCATCTACACGGCCGGTCACGTCGACGCCAAGCTCGTCGACCACGTCGCGGTGCTGCCGGACGGCACCCGGGTCCCGATCCAACCCGCGGCCTCGTTCGGTCCCGACGAAACGTTCGTCGATATCGCGGCGCCGGCCGCCGCCGACCCCGGGAGGACCGCGCGGGTGCCGCTCGGCCGGCTGGTCGGGGCGCGCAGCGGGGACAAGGGCGGCGACGCCAGCCTCGGGGTGTGGGCGCGCTCGGACCGGGCCTACCCGTGGCTCGCCGGTTACCTGAGCGCCGGCCGGCTCGCCCGGCTGCTTCCGGAGGCGGCCGGGCTGCCCGTCGAGCGCCAGCTGCTGCCGAACCTGCGCGCGGTCAACTTCGTGATCCGCGGCCTGCTCGGCGACGGCGTCGCGGCCAGCACCAGGTTCGACCCGCAGGCCAAGGCGCTGGGCGAGCTGCTGCGCAGCCGGCACGCCGACGTCCCGGAGGAGCTGTTGTGAACGAGTTCGAGACCCCGGAGCGGGCGGCCCTGCGCGATAGCTGCCGGCGGTTCGTGCAGCGCGAGATCACCGGCAACCTCGCGCAGTGGGAGCGCGACGGCATGGTGCCGCGCGAGCTGCACAAATCGGCGGCGGCCGCCGGGCTGCTCGCGGTCGGCTACCCCGAATGGGCCGGCGGGCAGGGCGGTGACCTGGTCGACGGCACGGTGGTCACCGAGGCGTTCATCGAAGCCGGCGCCTCGTCGGGGCTGATGGCGGCGCTGTTCACGCACGGGATCGCGGTGCCGCACCTGATAGCCGCCGGCGGAGCCGGCAAGTCCAGCACCGCCGGCCGAGCCGGCAAGTCCAGCACCGCCGGCCGAGCCGGCAAATCCAGCACCGCGGGGGGCCGGGACCTGGTCGAGCGGTTCGTCCGGCCGGCGCTGGCCGGCGAGCTGATCGGCGCCCTCGCGGTGACCGAGCCCGACGGCGGCTCCGACGTCGCCGCGCTGCGCACGACGGCCCGCCGCGAGGGCGACCATTTCGTGGTCAACGGCGCCAAGACGTTCATCACCTCGGGGGTCCGGGCCGACTTCGTGATCACGGCGGTGCGCACCGGCGGACCCGGCCACGAGGGCATCAGCCTGCTGGTCGTCGAGCGCGGCACGCCGGGCTTCGAGGTCGGGCGCACGCTGGACAAGATGGGCTGGCTGTGCTCGGACACCGCCGAGCTGTGGTTCACCGGCGCCCGGGTGCCCGCCGGCAACCTCGTCGGGCCGGAGAACGGCGGGTTCGCCCAGCTCATGCGCCAGTTCGTCGGCGAGCGGCTCGGCCTGGCCACGCACGCGCACTCGGTCGCGCTGCGGGCGCTGGAGCTGACGGTCGAGTTCACCAGGAAGCGCGAGACGTTCGGCCGGCCGCTGATCTCGCGGCAGGTCGTGCAGCACCGGCTCGTGCAGATGCGCCAGCGGGTCGAGCTGGCCCGCACCTACACCCGCGACGCGGTGCTGCGGCACGCGGCCGGCGAGCAGCCGGTCGCGCAGGCGTGCCTGGCCAAGAACGCCGCGGTCGCCGCCTGCGACTGGGTCGTCGACCAGGCAGTTCAGCTGCACGGCGGCGCGGGCTACCTGCGCGAGAGCGAGGTCGAGCGGCACTACCGCGACGCCCGGATCCTCGGCATCGGCGGCGGCGCGACCGAGGTGCTCACCGACCTGGCCGCCAAGGTGCTGGGGTACAGGCCGTGACCCCAATCGGTTCAACCCTGGACACCGGCAGCGCCGGGTTCGCCGCCAACCGCGACGCCATGCTCGCCAAGCTCGCCGAGCTCGACGCCGAGCACGCCAAGGCCGTCGGCGGCGGTGGACCCAGGTACGTCGACCGGCACCGCTCGCGCGGCAAGCTGCTGCCGCGCGAGCGCATCGAGCTGCTGGTCGACCCGGATTCGGCGTTCCTGGAGCTGAGCCCGCTCGCGGCGTGGGGCACCGAGTACCCGGTCGGGGGCAGCCTGGTCACCGGAATCGGTGTCGTCGAGGGCGTCGAGTGCCTGATCAGCGCGAGCGACCCGACCGTGCGCGGCGGGGCGAGCAACCCCTGGTCGGTGCGCAAGGCGTTCCGGGCGGCCGACATCGCCAGCCAGAACGGGCTCGCCACGATCAACCTGGTCGAGTCCGGCGGCGCCGACCTGCCGAGCCAGAAGGAGATCTTCATCCCGGGCGGGCGCATCTTCCGCGACCTGACCCGCGCGTCCGCGGCCGGCCGGCCGACGATCGCCCTGGTCTTCGGCAATTCGACCGCGGGCGGCGCCTACCTGCCCGGGATGTCCGACTACGTGGTCATGGTCCGGGAGCGGGCCAAGGTGTTCCTCGGCGGCCCGCCGCTGGTCAAGATGGCCACCGGGGAGGAGTCCGACGACGAGTCCCTCGGCGGCGCCGACATGCACGCGCGCCGGTCCGGGCTCGCCGACTTCATGGCCGTCGACGAGCTCGACGCGATCCGCATCGGCCGGCGGATCGTCTCCCGGCTCAACTGGCACAAGGC
>DASSUA010000100.1:0-9202 GCA_035707525.1 Pseudonocardiaceae bacterium | reverse complement strand
TCGGGCGAGCTCGTGCGCGGCGCCGAGCCGGCCGGTTGGGAGATCCTTCGACCGGGCATGGTGCGCGTGGTGCCGGCGGACCGGTTCCACCGGATCCCGCAGGCCAAGGACGGCACGATCACTTTTCTGATCAAATCGCGCCCGGTCAAGCTCTGGAGCGTGTCGTTCGACCCGATCACCAAGGTCAGCCGCCGGCATGTTCCAGTCGAAGTTCGGGTCCGCGATCTGGCCGATCGGCTCTAAAATCCTCATTGGCCCGCTTACCTTTGTTGGGTGAGCGGCCAGTGGAGGACGTCCGTGCGCAACGAGCACCAGTCGGCGGTGCCGGTCCGGGTGGCGGATGCGGTCCGGCGCCGGGTCAAACGGCTGTACTCCCGCCGCCGCACGCGGCTGCCCTTCCACGGCTGGCACCACGTGTCCTTCGTCAGCGAGAAGGGCAGGGAGTTCGCCCGGCTCAACGGCGCCGACGCCGAGCTGGTGGCGGTCGCCGGCCTGGTGCACGACCTCAACTACCTGGTCCGGCCGGACTCGGCGGCGAGCGCGGGCCGCGGCCTGCGGATGAGCGTGCTCGCCAAGTCGGGGGCGGCGATCGGGCTCGCCCGCCGGGTCGACGAGGTGGTGTGCGAGGCCGACATGAGCACGCGTGGCCCGGACATAAGCCTCGAGGCGCAGGCGCTCTCCGACGCCGACACGCTGTTCAAGGCGGTGCCGATCACGCCGGTCCTGCTGGCCCACCGGTATCTCACCGAGAACCGGGTGAGCCTGCGCCGGCTCGCCAGCAAGATCATCGGCGACCAGCAGGACGTCTACGACGAGGGCTACTACTTCTACAACCCCAAGATCGCCGCCAGGTACTCCGAGTGGGCAAGGGCGAACCTGCGGCTCTGGCAGTGCATCGCCGAATCGCTCGAGGACCCGTGCGTCGAGGACCTGGTCGGCGCGATAGATCCGGCGCTGGTCTGATTCACGATCGCCCGATCGCCCGCGCCAGGGCGGTGGCCACGGTGCGGCGGGCGGGGTCGACCGAGCCCCAACCGCGGCTGGGGTGCACGCGGTTGGTCAGCAGCACGACCACCGAGCGGGAGCCGGGGTCGACCACGAGCGACGTTCCGGTGTAGCCGGTGTGACCGGCCACGCCTGGACCGCGCAGGGCCCCCATGTAGTGCGGCCGGTTCAGCTCGAAGCCCAGCCCGTGCGGAGCGGCCGGGAAGGCGCCGTTCTGGTCGGTGAGCATTGCCCTGACCGTCTCGGGCTCGAGGATGCGGGCGCCGTTGCCGGTGCCGGCGTCGAGGATCGCCTGGCCGAGGGTGGCGAGGGCGTCGGCGGTGGCGAACACGCCGGCGTGCCCGGCCACCCCGCCCAGCGCCCAGGCGTTCTCGTCGTGGACCTCGCCGTGCACCATCCCGCGCGGCGGGTCGGCCTGGTACTCGGTCGCCGCGATCCGGTGTCCGGGCGCGTCGGGACGGTAGCCCGTGTCGGGCAGCCGCAGCGGCGCCGTGATCCCGTCGCGGACCAGCTCATCGAGCGGTGAGCCCGTGACCCGCTCGGCGACGGCGCCCAGCGTGATCAGGTTCAGGTCGGAGTAGGCGTAGGCGGTGCCGGGCCGCGCCTGCGGCGGGTCGGCCAGCGCGGCGGCGGTCCGGGTCGCCGGGTCCGGGTGCTCGCGCCACAGCGGCAGCCACGGACGCAGGCCGGAGGTGTGGGTGAGCAGCTGCCGTACCGTCACGGCGGCCTTGCCGTTGGCGCCGAACTCGGGGACGTAGGACGCCACCGGCGCATCCAGCTCGAGGGCACCTCGCTCGACAAGGCGCATCGCGACGATCGAGGTGAACAGCTTGGACACCGACGCCAGGTCGAAGACCGTGTCGACGCGCATCGGCACCCGGTCCGCTGGCGGCAGCTCGGTGCCGGCGCCGTCGGCGTAACGAACGGCATGCCCGATCGCGCGGCGGGTCACCACGGCACCGTCGTGCACGAGCAGCACGACCGCTCCGGCAAACAGCGGTCGCCGCGGGCCGGACGGCTCGGTCCACGCCGACAGCCGGTCGAGCACCGCCTCGATCGGAGCCGGGTTCCAGGACATCCGCCGGACCCCGTTCAACGGCGAACCTGGGGCAGGCCGTTTCGGCCGTTGTGCTCGCGCACCCAGGCCGCGTCCAGGCCCTCGGCATACGGGCCACCGGGGTTGTCCACGACCCACACGTGCATCATCTCGGCGGTGCCGGCGGTCACCGAGAACGCCGGGCAGTTCCCGAACGGCGTGACCACGCCGATCCCGGGCGGCAGCACCGACAGGCACAGGTTGTGCGCGTGCCAGCGGGTGACCGGACCGCCGGGTTCGGGCCCCGGCCGGCCGGCCTCGTCCATGACGTAGACGACGCCCAGCAACGAGGCGCGGCCGCCCTCGATGGCGTAGACCAGCATCTCCGGGTGCTCGGGGTCCAGGACGCGGCCGTCCCTCTTGTGGCCCGGGTGTTCGAGGTGGACGTCGGTTCCCTGGTTCTTCAGGCCCGGCTTGAAGCCGGCGGCGTAGGCCGCGTCCAGGCGGGCGTACCGGGCGATGGCGGCGCTGGTCCGCGCGGCGAGGTCGGCCGCGGCCCGGCGTTGCTGCCCGGTGGCGTGGTGGGCGGCCGGTCCGGGGCGCACCAGCACGCCAGCCTGAGACCGGCCGCCGTGCTCGTGAGCCCCGTGCTTGTCGAGACCGTCGGCCGGTTCGGCGCCGTCGTGGGCCGCGAACGCGGCCGCCCAGGCCACGCCGCCGACCAGGAACGTGGCCATCAGGATCACGGCGGCGGCGGCGACCCTGGCGACCGGTCGGCGGTGGAAGGGCTGCGCGCTGGGCGCCACCGCCAGGCCGAGGATCACGAGCTCGACCAGGGCGGTGGCGAGGCCCACCTGGTCCGGCTCCTCGCCGTTGCCGGCGACAACCGCGAGGTAGCCGGCGAGCGTGGCCACGACGAGCAGCGCCGCCGGCAGCCGCCACCGCCGCCCGGCCCGGGCCAGCCAGGCGAGCCAGCCGTAGCCGGTAGCGCTCGCGGCGAACCCCACGGCCACCAGCGCGCCTGCGTGCTGGTGGGTCAGCGCCAGCACCAGATGCACCGCGGCGGTGATCGCGAGCAGGGCCGCGGCCCAGCGCCGCGCCGGGTCCGGCGCGGCCAGCGGCCACCGGGTGACGGCCATCCAGCCGATCACCAGCAGCGCCGCGACAAACCCCGGCGCGTGCTCCGGGGCGATGCCGGTGAGCAGCGACTCGACGGGGTTCATCTGGCGACCAGCACCGGCAGCGGCACGGTCGGCGGCTCCACGCGCGTGCCCCGGCGGGCGGTCGCCAGCTGCCGGGCACACAGCCAGCCGATCGCCACCGGCAGCCCCACTCCGGTGAGCAGCCCGGTCACCGTCATCGCCGGTGTGAGCCCCGGCAGCAACCCGAGCAGCGCGCCCAGCCAGACCCCGACCAGGCCGGCCCATTCGACGACCACGGTCGCCACGAGCGCCCAGGTCCGCCCGCGCACGACCTTCGCCGCGAGCCATAGCAGCGCGCCGGCCTTGAGGACCGACCCCACCGCGTGCGGCGGGCTGCCCATCAACAGCATCAGGCCGACCATGCCGAGCAGGCCGAGACCGGCCTGCAGGCACAGCAGCACGAACACCACGTCGGCGCTGTGCCCAACCGTGTGCTGCCCAACCGTGTGCTGGCCAACCGTGTGCCGTCGAACCATGTGCCCAAGCCTCGCGCCGGCCGGTGAGCCTGGCATTGGGCGTTTCTAAGGATTCGATGAAGGGATCAGCGGGGCGGTCGGCGGCTCCGGCCGGCCGGGCAGGTCGGCGACGAAGCTCGCGCCGCCGCGCTCGTGGTTGGCGGCCCTGATCTCGCCGCCGTGCGCCCGCACGATCCACCGCGCGATCGACAGCCCGAGGCCCGCCCCGCCGCGCCGGCGTGACTCGTCGGCGCGCACGAACCGCTCGAAGATCCGCTCCTGCATGCCGGGCGGGATACCGGGTCCGTCGTCGGAGACCTGGACCGTGGCGCCGCGCGCATGCCCGGCCACCACGACCCAGATGTTGCCGCCGTCGGCGGTGTGGGCGACGGCATTGTCGACCAGGATCCACAGCAGGCGGCGCAGCGCCTCGGGGTCGCCGGTCACCGTCACCGGGGCGCCCGGGCAGTGCAGGTTGCGGTTCGGGTGCTTGCTCGCCGCCTGCCGGCACACCTGCTGGGCGAGCGAGCCGAGGTCGACGCGGGCGTGCTCCATCGGCTGGCCGCCGTCCGCCCTGGCGAGCGTGAGCAGGTCGTCGACGAGCCGGCTCATCCGGGCGCTCTCGGCCTCGATGTCCTCGAGCGCGGCGGCCCGGTCCGTGGTCGCGGCGTCCGGGTGGCTGCGCAGGAAGCCGGCGCTGCTGCGGACGGTCGTCAGCGGGGTGCGCAGCTCGTGCGAGGCGTCGGCGGTGAACCGTTGCTGCGCGGCCAGCGCGCCGGCCATCCGCCGGTAGGCGTCCTCCAGGCGGGCCAGCATGGCGTTGAAGCTCTCGGTGAGCCGGCCGAGCTCGTCGCCGCGCGGCTCCGGGGGCAGCCGGCGGGACAGGTCGGCGGAGCGCCCGATCTCGTCGGCGGTCGCCGTCAGCCGCCGGAGCGGGCGCAGGGCCCGGCCGGCCGTGAGCCAGATGCCGATCGCCGCCGCGATCATGGTGGCGAAGCCGCTCGCCACCACCACCGCGATCGCGCCCTGCCGGTCGGTCTGCTGGCGGCGCAGCGTCTGGGCGGCCACCGCGTACCCCGCGCGGCTCACCTCGGGACGTGTCCACGGCCGCACGTGCACGCGCAGCCGGACCGGCTCGGACTCGACACCGCCGGCTTCCATGGTCTCGGCGACGCCGTGCACGCCGGCGGCGCCGGCCCGGTCGAGCAGCGCGGCCGGAACCGCCGGCGGCCGGCCGTCGAGCACGCCGTTGGTTTCCAGCACGCCGCCCCGCTCGTCGAGCAGCACGACGACGATCTCGCTGCCGGTGGCCAGGTCGACCGGTGCCAGCGGGGACCTGGGCACCAGACCGGCCGGGTCCGCGGCGCCGATCGCGGCGACGGCGGCCGCCGAGCGCGCGGCCAGTTCCTCGTCCTGGGTGCGCGGCACGCTGCCGGCGATCAGCAGCAGGAACAGCACCGAGATGACACTGAGGACGAGCGCGACGACGGCCATGCCGTACAGCGCGATTCGCATGCGAAGCGACACGGCCGGCTCACCCGGCCCGCAGCACGTAGCCCACGCCGCGCACGGTCTGCAGCAGCCGCGGCCGGCCCTCGCCGTCGATCTTGGTGCGCAGCGAGCCGATGCACACGTCGACGACGTTGCTGGTCGCCGCGCTGCCGCCACCCCAGACGGCGTCGAGCAGCTGCTGGCGGCTGAGCACCTGGCCGGCGTGCCGCAGCAGGTGGTGCAGCAGGTCGAACTGGAGCGCGGTCAGCGTCACGGGCTGCTCGCCCCGCCACACCTGCCGGGCCAGCGGGTCGAGGACAAGGTCGGCGAGCACGAGCCGGCCGCCGGCGGCGACCGGTACCCGGCGGCGCAGCAGCGCCCGAACCCTGGCCAGCAGCTCCTCGTAGGCGAACGGTTTGACCAGGTAGTCGTCCGCGCCGGCGTCCAGGCCGGCGACCCGGTCGCCGGTGGCGTCCCTGGCGGTCAGCATCAGCACCATGGGTCCGTGCGGCCCGTCCAGGCCGCAAGCGCGCAGCGCCCGGCAGACGGCGAGCCCGTCGAGCCCAGGCAGCATGACGTCGAGGATCACCAGATCGGGCCGGTCCCGCGCGGCCGCGACCAGAGCGGCGGGGCCGTCGTGCACGACAGCCACGTCCAGCGGCACGCCCAGCGCCGAGTACGCCAGGGCCCGCCGGATCGACGCGGCCACCCGCTCGTCGTCCTCGACGACGAGCACCCTCGCTCGCTGCGACATGGATCAGCAGAGTACGGCTTTGCGCAGGTGGCCGGCCTGGACGGCGGTTGATCAATAGTGGAATACACCCCGGTGATATGGCCCTGAGATAGGGCGAGTATCGTCCCCGCGTTCCCAACAAAGTGAGGTAGCCCGGATGTCTACTGGTCTGTCCGGAGTAATTGGTCCGGTTGGGCTAATAGATCAAATCCGGGCCTAGGTATCTGCACGTGAAACCGCCATAACCGGCGGGGAGGAGTGATATGTCATCCCGGTACCGGGCCGCACGTCTCGGCGCGCTGCTGCTCACTGCGGCAGCCGCGTTGCTGGTCGCGGCCCCACCTGCGTTCGCTGGAACCTCGGGCGAGTACGTGGGCGGGGTGGACGGCGACAGCGTTCGAATTGGCGGCCAGGCCGTACCAACATCATTACTGAGACTCCGGCTCGACAATGACGCCAAGGAGTTGTTGACCTATTGCATCGAGCATGACATCGACGCCCAGCCGGGTGCCCGAATGATCGAGTCCGAGTGGTCGGCCTATCCCGACCGCGCGGGGATATTCGCGGAACAGCCGGACAAGGTGTTGTGGATATTGCACCACTCGTACCCGAACATCGATCTTGCCGGGCTCGGCGCGACCGTCGGGGCCGAGCTGTCCCAGCAGGAGGCGATCGCCGGCACCCAGGCGGCGATCTGGTACTTCAGCAACGACGTCAAGATCGACGAAGACAACCCGGCTGACATCAGCAAGCTCTACGCCTACCTGACCGGCGAGGCGAACACCGGGGTGGGGGAGCAACCGCCGGTGTCGCTGTCGATCACCCCCGACACGGTGGCTGACGTGGCGGCCGGCCAGAAAGCCGGCCCGTTCATCGTCACCACTACGGCCGGCGAGGTAACGCTGACTGTCGAGGGACCAGCCGGCATCGAGATCGTCAACGGCACGGGCCAGCAGGTCCAGCCGATGGACAAGGACATCTTCAGCGTCGACGAGTTCTGGCTCAGCGCCCCGACCGCCGGTGCGGCCGGCGAGGCCGTCATCCGGGCCACCGCCCTGGCAACGGTGGCGGCCGGCCGGCTCTTCGTCGGCGAGAACAACGACGTCAACCCCACCAAGACCCTCATCGTGGCCTCGGGCACCCAGGCCGAGACCACCGCACAGGCGCACGCCAGCTGGCTGGCCGCGCCGATGGCGTTGAACAACCAGCCAGCCGCCGCTGCTCCGGCACCCCAGCCAAGGGCGGCCCTGGCGGCGACGGGCGCGTCCACGTTGCCGCTGCTCGGCATCGGAGTGCTGCTTGTCGGCACCGGTGCCGGCGCCGTGCTGTGGCAGCGCCGGATGGCCCGCGGCCACTGAGAAGTAAACCCGACCCGACCCCGACCCAAAGTCCTGCCTGGGGTGTCAGCCCACGCTGATGCCCCAGGCGCCGGTCGCCTCGGCACCCGGCGCCAGCGTGGTCAACCCCAGCCCGTTGTTGAACGCGTCCGCCGCGCACGTGTACGGCTCGACCGCGAGCCCCGTGCGCCGGCGCGGCTCGGGCAGCTCGTCCCCGGTGAACACCTGAAGGAACTCGTACGCCGGCCCGAGCAACAGCTCCACCGCGCGTCCACCGCCGGCGGCCTGCAGCCGGACCCTGGCCCACCCGTCGCCGTCGCGAAGCAGCCCGGTGAACCCCGTGTCCAGCCGGAGGTCGCCGATCCGGCGCGGCCGCCGGAAGTCCAACCCGGTGTCCTCGACGCTCGCCGTGCCGGTGGGGATGAGCCGGTCGTCGGTGGCGACGTGGCGCGCCGCCGGCAGCTGTAGCAGGTCCCCGTCGATCGTGCGGGACCCGGCCGTGAGGTACGGGTGGAAGCCGGCGCCGAACGGGGCTGCGGAGCGGCCGACGTTGCGCGCCGAATGCTCCACGGTCAGCCGGCCGGCGCGAACCGTGTAGGTCAGCGCGAGGTCGAGCACGAACGGGTAGCCGTCCTGCGGGTGAAGGGTCAGGCCGAGCGTCACCTGATCGGTCGCCTGCCGCCTTGGCACCCAGTTGGCCGAGCGCACGAAGCCGTGCACGGCGTGGCCGCGGGCCACCTCGTTGATCGGTAGCTGCCGCGGCTGGCCTTCCCAGGTGTACCGGCCGTCGGCGACCCGGTTCGGGAACGGCACCAGCACCTGCCCGCGCCCGGCCTCGACCAGGTCGTCGGGGCCGAATCCGTCCACGCAGGGCTGCCCGTCGACCTCGAAGGTCCGCAGCGTCGCGCCGACCTCGGTGACGATCGCCCTGGTGCCGTCCCGCTCGATCTCGTACTGCTGGCCGGTCGGCCTGGCCGGTTCCATCGGTCCTCCCGGGCAAGCAGTCGCATCCGTCCGCATCCGTCCCATTCAATCCGACCGCTACCCGTGGAACTCCCTGACCCCCGCGGCCGTAGGGTAGGCGGCCATGTACGGCCAGTCGGACGCGGCAACCCCCGAGGAGTACATCGAGCGGCTCGACGAGCCGAGGCGCAGCGAGATCCGTTCGCTGCACGAGCTGATCAGGGCAACCGTGCCGCAGCTCGCGCCCACCATGGAGTTCGGCATGCCCGGCTACGGCAAGTACCACTACCGGTACGCCACCGGCCGCGAGGGCGACGCCGCCGTGGTGTCGCTGGCCAGCAACAAGAACTACATCTCGCTCTACGTGCAGGCCGTCGTGCCGGACGGCGGCTACCTCGCCGAGACCTACGCCGACCGGCTGCCGAAGGCGTCGATCGGCCGCTCCTGCGTCCGGTTCAAGCGGCTGTCCGACGTGGACGCCGACGTCCTGGCCCAGATGCTGCGCGCGGCCGCGGCCAACCCGCCCGGTGAGCTGGCCGCCCAGTGAGCAGGATCGCCGTCATCGGCCTCGGCGCGATGGGCCGCCGGATCGCGCTGCGCCTGCTCGGCGCCGGCCACGACGTCACGGTCTGGAACCGGACGGCGGCCAGGATGACCGAGCTCGCAGACCGCGGCGCCCGGCCCGCGCACAGCCCGGCCGCGGCCGCCGGCCGGTCCGAGGCGGTGATCACGATGGTGTCCGACTCGGACGCGCTCGCGGCCGTCCTCGACGCCGAGGACGGGGTCCTGGCCGGCCTTCGCCGGGACGCGACGCTGATCCAGATGGCGACCGTGGGCCTGGTCTCGGTGTTGCGGTTGGCCGCGCGGCTGCCGGCCGCCGAGCAGCTGCTCGACGCACCGGTGCTCGGCAGCCTCACCGAGGTCGAGGCCGGCACGCTCACCGTGTTCGCCGGTGGCTCGCCGGACCTGGTGCGGCGCTG
>DASSUA010000099.1:0-10642 GCA_035707525.1 Pseudonocardiaceae bacterium | reverse complement strand
CCGCACAACGATCAGGAACCGACCGCCCCCAGCCGGCAGGCACCGACCCTCCAATGGAGCCGCACCCAACGACGATCATGAGCCACGGCACCCGGCCAACCGGCAGGACCGCGTGATCAGCGAAGGTGTGAAGCCTTCGCGGCGGTGGTGCACGCTTTCAGCGATCTTCGTGACCAAGGCCGACCATCGTCGCCAGCTGGGTGGCGAGATCCTCCGTCAAGCCGGTGCTGGCCGCGGCGGACAGGACGGCGAGGCCGTCGCGGAGCGCCGCCTGGGCGGCCTCGCCGGCCGACGACTGGATTCTGGCGGCCAGCTCGTGCGCGGGCAGCCGCATCGCGGCGTGGTCGAGGATGAGGCCGACGAGCTGACCGTGCAGGTCGACGGTGACGGTCACGCCCCCGGCAGACGCGGTGCGACGGATCGCGTCGAGCCGCGCGCCGAGTGGTTCGTCGGTCAGGCCGTCCCCGATCAGCTGTGCCACGGAGGGCTCGTGCTGGTCCATCAGCGCATCCAGGTGTCTGGGGTGGTGTGCTCGACGGCGTCGGTGAGCACAAGATCGTAGCGCAGGCCCAGCGCGCCGAGATCGTCAGCCGGCCAGGCGAGCCGGGCGCGCTGGTTGGCCTGGGCGGTCGCGGTGCGGACGAGGTCGAGGACGAGGGTCGCGAGCGCCTCGCCGCCCAGGCGCATGGCCTTCGGGGGGATGCTCAGGCGGTGCAGCCGGCCGCCCGGGCCGACCTCGACCTCGACGCCCGCGCGCGATGCTTGGGCGGTGATCACGGGTGCACCCCGCCGTAGAAGGTCGAACCGGAGAGCTGGTGGGTGTTGCGCTGGACGCGGTCACCGGAGTTGCCCTCGATGAGGGTGACGGTGCCGTCGCCGACCCGCTCGACTATGCCGATGTGGGTGCTGGTCGAGGGGCTGCCCGGGCCGGTGCCGAACAGCAGGACGTCGCCCGGTCGGACCTGGTCGAGCTGGTTTCGGCCGTAGGCCTTGCCGTGCCGCCGGCCCCACTCGTAGACGTCGCCGGTGAACGGCAGGATCGGGATGTTGACGCCGGCGCGCCGCCACATCGCGGTGGCGAACGACGAGCACCACGGCGCGGTCGGCCCGTACGGGTTGCGGTTGCTGCCCGGCGGGCTCTCCCCGGTGCCGATCTCCTTGCGGGCGGCGGCGAGGATGTCGCGGACGCGGCCCCGCCCGTTCGCCGGCCTGGTGCGGTCCGCGCCGCCGCCGTTGGGCCGCCGGTCGCCTGGGTCGGCGATGCCGTCGTGCTCGACGTGCCGCTCCAGCGCCCGCAGCCGCCGGGCGGCCCGCTCCATCTCGGCGTTGACCCGCCGAAGGTTCGCGATCGACTCCTTGACGTACTGCTGCTCCAGGTCGGCGGCGGCGGCCACGGCACGCAGGATCGCGCCGGCACCGCCGACGGCCAGCCCGGCATCGATCGTTCGGGCGGCCATGGCGACGTACTCGTCGACCAGGCGCCGCGCGGTCGAGTGCCCGGACGTCAGGGCGGCGGTGGTTTCGGCGACGATCACCTCGGCCTTGCGGCTGGCGTCCCCGGTCTCGCGGAGCTGGCGGCCGAGCCGGCGCGAGCGCCTGCCGAACCGTTCGGACGCGGCGCCGTCCCAGTGCCCGAGCGCGCCGGCCGCGGCGCTGCGGTGCTCGGCGAGGTGTTCGTCGATGCCCTCGGTCGTGCGGTGCAGGGCGAACTGCACGACCAGCGCGTCCTCGGCCTTGCCGGCGAGCTTGTTGCGGTGGGCGATCAGCCGGCTGGCGAACTGCCGGGCGACCTGGATGCTGTCCATCTCGTTCCTCCGCGCTCAGGCGTCGATGCGGCCCAGCTGGGCGGCGAGCTCGTCGTCGCGGTCGCGGTAGGCCCGCAGGGTCCGGGCGGTCGTGCGGGCCAGCGCGTCGGTGTTCGCCGAGACGCCGCGGACCTGGCGGTGCAGCGCGGCGGCGAAGTGGTCGAGCGCGGCGGCGAAGCCGGACTCCTTGCCGACCAGGCCGAAGCTGTCGTCGGCGATGCGGCCGATCCGGCGCAGCTGCGTGGCACCGAGCTCGTCCAGCCCGTCGGCGATCCCCCGCGCCCGGCGCACGTAGCCGCCGAGTAGGTCGGTATCAACCGCGAACCCGCCGGAACCGCCGGAACCGCCAGAACCGCCGGAGCCGCCGCGCCGGCCGTCCCTGGTCACGGCCCGCGCCGCGCGCCGGGCTTCGTCCAGGAACTGCCGGTACCTGCCGTTCCGGTAGGCCGACCACGGCCCGAACGACCGGCCGTCACCGGAGATCTCGAAGGCGACCTCGGCGTTGGTCGCCGGGTCGAACAGCTCGCGGTTGGACTCCAGGTCGTAGGCCCGCCGGCGATCGGGGCCAAGCGCGCCGTACATGTTGATCTGCCAAAGGCCGTACGAGTCGTCGGGTGGCGTGTCGTTGTGTGCCCGGACGCGGCCGCCGGACTCGGCGAGGGCCACGGCGACGGCGGTCGTCAGCGCGTCACCGCGAAAGCCCGCCTCGTGGGCGTGCCGCGCGATCTGCTCGGGGCTCAGCCGTTGCATACCGGCGAGCGTGGCTGGACCGGGCGCGGCAGGGTATCCGCATTGCACAGCTGGACAGCGCGACTGCACAGTGAGGCACATAACGAAAGAGGCATGTGGTGAACCGCAAATGAACGAGGTCAGGGAGATCGAGCGCAAGTACGACGTCGACGGTCCGTTCGAGCCGCCGGCCGAGCTGCCCGGCGTGACCGCGGTCGAGGGGCCGGAGCACGACACTCTCGACGCCGTCTACTTCGACACGGCGGATCTACGGCTGCTGCGCGGCCGGATCACCCTGCGCCGGCGCAGCGGCGGCTCCGATGCCGGGTGGCACCTCAAGCTGCCGGCCGGCCAGGGGGAGCGGATCGAGGTGCGGCGGCCGCTGGGCAGCGGCGCGGCGGTGCCGAAGGAACTGGTCGAGCTGACGCTCGCGCGCAGCCGGGGCGCCCCGCTGGCCCAGGTTGCCCGGCTGCGCACCGAACGTTCCAGGTGGCGGCTGCTGGACGGGGACACCGCGGTCGCCGAGGTGGTCTCCGACGCGGTGCATGCGGACGTGTCCGGCGAGCAGGGCAGCGAGCCAAGCGAGTGGAACGAGGTGGAGGTCGAGCTGCTCGACGGGCGGCGCGAGCTGCTGGACGAGCTGGAGCCGGCGCTTCGCGACCGCGGCGCCCGGCCGGCGTCCTCGGCATCGAAGGTCGGGCGCGCGCTGGCCGGCGTGCTGGCCACGGTGGGCCAGCCGGCCGAGCCGGACGTCGCGGCCAACTCGGCCGGTGCGGCCGTGCTGGCCTATCTGCGGGAGCACGTCGAGGACCTGCTGGCCAGCGACCCGGCGGTGCGCCGCGACGAGGCCGACTCGGTGCACCGGATGCGGGTCGCGGCCCGGCGGGTGCGCAACACGCTGCAGTCGTGCCGCCGGATCCTGGACGCCGACCGCACCGGGCCGGTAGTCGCCGAGCTGCGCTGGCTGGGCAGAGTGCTGTCCGGCGCCAGGGAGACGCATGTCCAGCGCTCGCGGCTGCTCAAGGAGTTGGGTGCGCTGCGGCCGGAGCTGGTGGTGGGCCCGGTGGTGAACCGGGTCGACTCGCACCTGCTCCGCGGGCACACCAAGGCCCGCGAGGCGCTGCTGCGCAAGCTGCGGGGCCGGCGGTACCTGGCCCTGCTCGACGAACTGCAGCGGCTGCTCGACGACCCGCCGCTGACCGACGAGGCGCGGCAGCCGGCGACGAAGGTGCTGCCCGGGCTGGCCGGCCGGGCGCAGCGGCGCGCCCGGCGCGCGTTCGACCGTTACCGGCGGGACCCCGATCCCGACGACGCCGTCCTGCACGAGATGCGAAAGGCGACCAAGCGCGCCCGGTACGCCGTCGAGGCCGCCGCGCCGGCCCTCGGCAAACCCGCGCGCCGCTCGATCAAGCGGCTCAAGGCCGTCCAGCGCCTGCTGGGCGATCATCAGGACACCGTCGTCTCCCGCGACCTGACGCGGCGGCTCGGCCTGCAGTCACACGCCGAGGGGGAGAACGCGTTCAGCTACGGCGTCCTGCTCGGCCGCGACACGGCGAACGCCGAGCACCTGCGCGGTGCCCTGCCGGCGCTGTGGAAACGCGCGGACCGCCGCAAGACCCGCCGCTGGATGTCCAAATGACGGCGGAGTTCCAAGGGGCGGTCGACTACCAGTGGCGCGGCCGGTTCGGCAACGACGAGCTCAACGCCCTGCACGCGGAGGGCTTCGGCCACCGGCTGCTCGACGACGACTGGTTTCGCCAGGTCAAACGGCACAGCCTCGGCTGGGTGACCGCCCGCGACGGCGAAGCGCTCGTCGGGTTCGTCAACGTCGCCTGGGACGGCGGGATCCACGCGTTCATCCTCGACACGCTGGTCGCGGTCGCGGCCAGGCGGCGCGGCATCGGCGCGGCGTTGATCGGGGTGGCGGTGCGGGAGGCGAGCGCGGCCGGCTGCGACTGGCTGCACGTCGACTTCGACGAGCCGCTGCGCGACTTCTACTTCAAGGCGTGCGGCTTCCGGTCGACCCCCGCCGGCCTCATCGCCCTGCGGAGCTGACCCGCGGGTCTAGGCTGTCGCGCCGTGTACGAGGACGTGTTGGCGCGGCCGCGGCGCCGGCCGGTGCCCGAGGTGCCGGCCGAGCCCGACCTGGTGGTCGAGGTGGCCGGTTCGGACTTCTGCGGCGCGGTCGTCGCCTGCGACAAGGACGGCGTCACGCTGGAGGACCGGCACGGCCGGCGACGGCAGTTCCCGCTGTCGGCGGCCGGCTTCCTGCTCGAGGGCCGTCCGGTGACGCTGGTTCGACCGCCTCCCACCGCGCCGGCCGGCCGGGCGCCGCGGCGCACCGCGTCCGGCTCGATCGCCGTTCCCGGCGCGCCGGCCAGGGTCGCCAGGGCCAGCCGGATCTGGGTCGAGGGCGTGCATGACGCCGCGCTCGTCGAGCGGGTGTGGGGCGACGACCTGCGCGTCGAGGGCGTCGTCGTCGAGCCGCTTTCCGGCGTGGACGTGCTGCCGGCCGCGGTCGCGGTGTTCGGACCGGGGCCGGGCCGGCGGCTCGGCGTGCTCGTCGACCACCTGGTCGACCGCAGCAAGGAGAGCCGGATCGTCGCCCAGGTCACCTCGCGCGACGTGCTGGTCACCGGGCATCCCTACGTCGACGTCTGGCAGGCGGTCCGGCCGGCCTCGATCGGCATCCCGGCGTGGCCGGCCGTGCCGCGCGGGGTGCCGTGGAAGGCCGGCGTCTGCCGGGCGCTGGGCGTCGGCGACGAGCAGGAGATGTGGCGCCGGGTGCTGGCCGGGGTGTCCAGTTACTCGGACCTGGAGACCCCGCTGATCAACGCCGTCGAGCGCCTGATCGACTTCGTCACCGAGCCGGCTGCGTGACGCCCCACCGGCTCATCATGTACGCGGCCCGGGAGTCCGGCCCGCACAGTTCAGTGCCCGTACGGCGTATCAAAACGACCGTTCACGCCTCCGCCCGCCATGATGGTCGCCATGCGTGACGACCCCGTGGTGGTCGATCTGGTCGAGCGGGCCCGAGAAGGACAGCAGGTCGCCTGGGACCAGATCGTGCAGCGGTATGCGCCGCTGGTCTGGTCGACGTGCCGGCGGTACGACCTGTCCGGGCAGGACGCCGAGGACGTGGGTGCCGCGGTGTGGCTGCGCCTGGTGGAGCGCCTCGGCACGATTCGGGAGCCGGCCGCGCTGCCCGGCTGGATCGCGACCACCGCCCGAAACGAGTGCCTCTACCTGCTGCGCGGCCGGCGGCGGCAGATCCCGGTCGACGACGAACGCTTTCCCGACCAGGCCGGCCCGGCGTCTGATGAGTGGCTGCTGCGGGAGGAACGGCGCATCGCGCTGCGGGCGGCGTTCGAGCAGCTGTCGGAGAGCTGCCAGCGGCTGCTTTCGCTACTGTTCGCGGATCCGCCGATCCCCTACAGCGAGATCGGTGCGAGGCTCGGCATGCCGGTCGGCAGCATCGGCCCCAACCGCCAGCGGTGCCTGATGGCACTGCGCCGCATGCCCGCGGTCGCCAGCCTGGTGGACCAGGCCGTGGTGGATGGCTGACAGTGGGCTGGCAGTGGGCTGGCAGGAAGGCGGACCACACATGTCGAACGGCAGGAACGACGACGACCAGCTGCTCGCCTCGCTCGGCGAGGCGGTCCGCAGCGCCAAGGACGTGCCCGCGCGTTTCGTGGAGATCGGCAAGGCCGCGTTCACCTGGCGGGAGATCGACGCCGAGCTCGCCGCGCTCACCCATGACTCGGCTGACTCGGCGATCGGCCGGGTCGCGGCCGGGACCAGGGCGGATCCGGCCGACCTGCGCACGCTGACCTTCGTCGCGAGCCGGCTCACCGTCGAGCTGGAGGTCGTCACGGATGCGCTGCTCGGTCAGCTCGTCCCGCCCCAGCCCGGCGAGATCGAGCTGCTTCGCCGCGACGGCGCCACCAGCATGGCGGCCGTCGACGACGTCGGCTGGTTCGCCATCCGGCCGCTGCCGTCGGGGCTGTTCCGGCTGCGGGTCCGGCCGGCACAGGGCGAGCCGGTCATGACCGAGTGGATTTTGCTCTAGACGGTTTACGGCGCCGCGTCGTGGCCCGGCGCGGTCGGGGAGCGCGACGAGCAGGCCATCGCCCAGCTCGACGCGGCCGCCTGGCTCATCGAGTGGCTGCCGCCGGGGGCGCGCGTGCTCGACCTCGGGTGCGGCACCGGACGGCCGACGGCCGTCCAGCTCGACCAGGCCGGCCTTTGCCTGGTCGGGGTCGACCAGTCCGGCCCAAGCTGCTCGTGCTGGCCGGCGGCGATTTCGACGCCCGCCCGGCCATCTCCCGGGCGGAGGCGAAGCTGACCGCCTGGCCGGCCGGCGAGCTGGTCTCGGTGGTCGGGGAGGCGGGTTTCGATCCTTCGAACGGACGAGGTCGAGGGCGGACCGGGCCGCGTGGAGCGCCAGATCTTCATCAGGGCCCGCTCCGCTCGCTGACCTTCGCCCGCGGCGTCCCGAAACGTGCAACATGCGTACCGAAACGGACGACACGCCGAGGGGGCGGGCGGACGAACCGGATGGGCCGGGTGTCGGGTGGCGGGGGCGTGTCGATCGTGTTACGAAGGGTCGATCAACTATGTAAGCGCTTGCAACGGGGCAGCGGAGTTGGCGAACCGCGTAACGATCTACGAGGTGGCCAAGCGGGCCGGCGTGTCTATCGCGACGGTCTCGCGGGCGCTTCGCGGATCGCCGCTGGTCGCCGCGCCGACCAGGCGCCGGGTGCTCGCCGTCGCCGATGAGCTGCGGTTCAGGCCGAGCCGGGCCGGGCGTTCGCTCGCCGAGGGGCAGCACGCCGCGAGCGCGATCGTCTTCCCCGACCTGGCCGGGCCCTACTACTCCGAGGTCGTGCTGGGCTACGAGGAAGTGGTCGCCGAGCTGGGCCGAAGCGTGCTGATCCTGGCGACCCACGGGCGGCCCAACGCGACCGAGAAGGTGTTGGAGCTCTCCGGCCGGGTAGACGGCATGGTGATTATGGGCCGGACCGTCGGGGATGAGGTGCTGACCCGGATCGCCGAGACCGGGGTCGCGCTCGTGCTGCTGGCCAGGCCTCCCGCCGGGCCGTTCGACTCGATCAACACCGACAACGAGCACGGGGCGCGCGGCCTGGTCCGGCACCTGTTCGACGACGGCTACCGCCGGCTGCGCTTCGTCGGCGACCCGGACGCCTCGCCCGATGTCGCCGGCCGCTACGCCGGCTTCGTCGAGGCGGTCGACGCGGCCGGCCTGACCGCGGGCCAGACCCCGCGTGAGCCGGTGCGCTGCACGTTCGACGTGCAGGCCGGTTACGAGGCGGCCCGCGGTGTGCTCGGCAACCGCGAGCGGCCGCAGGCGCTGGTGTGCGCCAACGACGAGGTCGCGCTCGGTGCCCTGCGCGCCGCGGAGGACGCGGGCCTGGTGGTGCCGGACGAGCTGGCGGTCACCGGCTGGGACGACATCATGGCCGCCCGGTACGGCCGCCTGACCACGGTCCGCCAGCCCATGCGTGAGCTGGGCGCGACCGCGGCCAGATGGCTCGACGAGCGGATCGCGGGCGGCTCGCCGCACCCGCGACACGAGGTGCTGCGCACGCAGCTGGTGGTCCGCTCCAGCTGCGGTCCACATCGCAGCTCCACGAGTCAGACAAGCCCTACAAGCCAGACAAGCCCTACAAGTCAGACCCCCACGAAAGACAGTGGCCCTTCATAAGGAGGTAGGCCGATGAAACGCACGGTCGTGCTGGTTGGCGCGCTGGTGCTGGCGCTGACCGGGTGCGGACGAGACGAAGGGGGGAACGAGGCCGCTCAGGGCGAGCAGGTCCAGGAGGGCAAGGCATCCGGCGAGATCACCGTGTGGGCGATGGGCACCGAGGGCGAGAAGCTCTCCGAGCTCGCCAAGGACTTCATGGCCGAGAACCCCGACGCCAAGGTGACCGTCACCGCGGTGCCGTGGGACGGCGCCCACAACAAGATCGCCACGGCGATCGCCGGCCGGCAGACCCCCGACGTGTCGATGCTCGGCACGACCTGGATGGGCGAGTTCGCCAGCACCGGTGCCCTCGACGTGGTGCCGCCGGACCTGTTCAACGCCGACGACTACTTCGAGGGCGCCTGGCAGACCGGCATCGTCGACGAAACCTCCTACGCCGTGCCCTGGTACGTCGAGACCCGGCTGCTCTACGTCAACAAGGACGTGGCCGCCAAGGCCGGCGTCACCAAGGCACCGGAAACCTGGGACGAGCTCAAGAGCGCCGTCCGCGACCTGCAGGCCAAGGGCGGCGCCCAGTGGGGCACCTACATGCAGCCGGGCCAGCAGGGCGCGTGGCAGACCGCGATGCCGTTCGTCTGGCAGGCCGGCGGCGACGTGCTCGACGGCGAGAACTTCGCGCTCGACTCGGCCGAGGCACTCGAGGGCTGGAACTACTACAAGTCGTACTTCGACGAGGGCCTTTCGAGCAAGGACCAGCTTCGGGGCGGCGAGTGGGAGCCGCAGTTCGTCAGCGGCGCGATCGGCTCGTTCGTCTCCGGCCCGTGGCACATCGGCGTGCTCGACGAGCTCGGCGGCACCGGCAAGTTCGACCTCTGGCACATGCCGAAGGGCGCCGCGGCGGCGACGTCGTTCATCGGTGGCAGCAACCTGGCGGTGTTCAAGGAGTCCGACAACCGCGAGGCCGCCTGGAAGTTCGTCTCCTACCTGATGAAGCCGGAAGTGCAGGTCAAGTGGTACGAGACCGTCAACGACCTGCCCGCGGTCAAGGACGCCTGGAACGATCCCAAGCTCGCCGGCGACGAGCAGCTGAAGCTCTTCGGTGAGCAACTGGAGGACGCCAAGGCGCCGCCGTCGGTCGCCACCTGGGAGCAGGTGGCCGCCGCGGTCGACGCCGAGATCGAGAAGATGGCCAAGGGCGCCGCATCGGCCGAGGATGCCGCCAAGGCCATGCAACAGAAGGCGACCTCGATCGGCACCGGCAGCTGACCATGGCCTCCACCACGGGCACTCCGGCGCGTGGGCGTCATTCGCTCCCCGGCAAGGAGCGGATGGCGCCCGCGCACCGGCGGGAGAAGGCCGGCTCCGGCCGGCTGCGCCGGACGCTGACCGGGTGGGGCTTCGCGTTCCCGTTCGCGGTGCTGTTCCTGCTGTTCACCGCGGGACCGGTGCTCGCGTCGCTGGTCATGAGCTTCACCGACCTCCGCAGCCGGGACCTGCGCAACCCGCTCGCGGTGGACCTGGAGGGGTTCGGCAACTACACCAGGCTGTTCTCCGACGAGCTGTTCCTGCGGTCGTCGCTGAACACGGCGATCTTCGTGGTGGTCGGCGTTCCGTTGACGATGGCCGCCGCGCTGGCGGTGGCGGTCGGGCTGAACGCGGGGGTCACGCGGTTCCGCACGATGTTTCGGGTCGGCTACTACCTGCCGGTCGTGACCAGCATCGTGGCGATCGCGGTGGTGTGGCGGTTCCTGCTGCAGCCGGACACCGGGCTGCTCAACAACCTGCTGCGGGTGGTCGGCATCGAGGGGCCGAACTGGCTCAACGACACCAAGCTCGCGCTGCCGTCGCTGATCGTGATGGCGGCCTGGCGAAACCTCGGCTTCGGCATGGTGATCTTCCTGGCCGGGCTGCAGGCGATCCCGCAGGACCTGTACGAGGCCGGCCGCATCGACGGCGCCGGCCGCTGGTCCCAGTTCCGGTTCATCACCCTGCCGGTGCTGCGGCCGACGGTGCTGTTCGTGGCGGTCGTCACGACGATCGGCTACGTCCAGTTCTTCGAGGAACCGTTCGTGATGACCCAGGGCGGTCCGCTCGACTCGACGCTGTCGCTGGCCTACCACACCTACAACCAGTTCGGGTTCGGCAACTACGGCTACGCCTCCGCGATGAGCTACGTGCTGTTCCTGGTGGTGGTGGTGCTGTCGATCGCGTGGTTCCGGATGCTGCGGGCGAACACCTAGGAGGCGGTTCGGGTGACCAGACGCGACCTGGTGGCTCGCACGGTGCTGCACGTGCTGCTCATCGCCGGGCTGCTGGTGATGATCGTGCCGTTCCTGTGGATGCTGCTCGCGTCGTTCAAACCGGAGGGCGAGATCAGGCAGTC
>DASSUA010000098.1:0-2735 GCA_035707525.1 Pseudonocardiaceae bacterium | reverse complement strand
CCGCGGCGAGCGCGACACCAGGCAGGCCGGCGCGGCCGGGGAGCCGAGCGGCGCGTCGCGGCCATGGCAGTTCGGCGACACCGAGCCATGGGACACCGCGCGCACCGTCACCAACGCGGTGCTGCGTTCGAGCGCCGCGCCACGGCCGGCTGCGCCGCTGTCGGCTGTGTCACGGCCGGCTGTGTCACGGTCGGCTGTGCCGCGCCCAGATGAGCCGAGGCCGGCCCGGGTGCGGCTGGCCGTCGACGACGTCGAGGTTCTCGAGACAGAGCAGCGCTCCCGCGCGGCCGTCGCGCTGTGCGTGGACACCTCGTGGTCCATGGTGTCCGAGGGCCGGTGGCTGCCGATGAAACGCACCGCGCTGGCCCTGCACCACCTGGTGCGCACCCGGTTTCGCACCGACGCCCTCGATCTGATCACGTTCGGCCTGCACGCCACGACCGTCGACATCGGCGAGCTGACGGCGCTGGAGAGCGCCTGGGAGCAGGGCACCAACCTGCACCACGCGCTGCTGCTCGCCGGCCGGCACCTGCGCCGGCACCCGGACGCCGAGCCCATGGTTCTGGTCGTCACCGACGGCGAGCCCACCGCCCACCTCGAGCCCGACGGCAAGGCGGACTTCAACTACCCGCCGCTGCCGAAGTCGCTGGCCCGCACCCTGGCCGAGGTCGACCGGCTTGCCCGTCTCGGCACGTCGATCAGCGTCTTCATGCTCGGCGAGAACCCGAGGCTCGCCGCCTTCGTCGATCTCGTCGCCCGGCGCTCCGGCGGCCGGGTGATCGCCCCCGACCTCGACGGCCTCGGCGCCGCCGTGGTCACCGACTACCTGCGACACCGTCGCCGCTAGGCTGCCCTACCTAGTACCCTACGTTTGTGCGGAAGACCAGCGTCTACCTGACCGAGGCCGAGGCGGCCCGGCTGGCCGCCCTGGCCAGGACCGAGGGAACGTCCCAGGCGACGGTGATCAGACGTGCCATCGAGCAGTACGTCCCCGCGCAGCGGACCAGCCGCGACTTCGCCCTCAGCGGATGTGCGGATGGCCCCGGCGGCTCGGTCGCCGAACTCGACGAGGCCGAGCTGCTCGAGGGCTTCGGTTCCTGATCCGTGACGCTGATCGTCGACGCGGCACCGCTGGTGGCCCTCGCCGACCGCCGCGATCCGCAGCGGGACCGGGTCGAGGCGGTCCTGCGGAACGAGCCGGGGGAGCTGATCATCCCGGCACCGGTCACGGCCGAGATCGACTACATGCTGGGCAGGCGGCTCGGGCGCCCGGCCCGCCTCGCGTTCCTCGACGACCTAGCGGCCGGCCGGTTCACCGTGGCCGCACTGGATGCCGCCGGTCACGCCATGGTTGCCGAACTGGAACGCCGCTACGCCGACCTCGACGCCGGCCTGGCCGACCTCAGCGTGCTGCCGCTCGCCGACAGGTACGGCACGCGACGGCTACTGACCTTCGACGAGCGCCACTTCCGGGCGCTGCGACCGCTGTCAGGCGGAACCTTCGCGTTACTGCCGGCGGACGGACCCACGTGACGCCGTGCCTGCCGGCCACGAGCCGGTTGCCGAACCCACCGGGCGACCGGCCGACGGTGCTGGTGTGCGCGGCTGAGCGTGTCGGCCAGGACGGACGGTTGGTCGGCGGTTCGATCCGCAAATGGGCACGTGGCAAGGACAGGTTCGACGCGGGCAGCTGATCGTCCCCGACCTGCGTACGCGGCCCGGCGCGGGATCTTCGCTGGCCGGGCGGTTGCCTATGCTGGTGGTGACCCCCTCGCCGAGAGCCACGCCCCCGTCGACGGGCCGGGGTTCCGGTGGGGAGGTCCGACTTGGCGAGAGGACTGGACCATGGGGTCCACGATTGGGCAACGCATCCGCGAATTACGCGGCAAGCTGCTGTCTCAGCGTGAACTGGCCGACCGGGCCGGGGTGAGCGTCGATCTGATCCGCAAGCTGGAGCAGGGTGTGCGGCACACGGCCAGCGTGCCCAGCCTGCAGCGGATCGCCCGGGCATTGGACGTGTCTGCTGCTGAGCTGCTCGGCAAGGCGAAGTCCGCGCCATCTGCCGATCCGGCCGCTGGGGTGGTTGCGATCCGGCGCGCGTTGACGCCGGTCGATGACCTGCTCGGCGACGAGGTCGACGTCCTGGACGGGACGCCGCTGACGCTGGCCGAGGCTGAGCGCACGTTGGTGTACCTGTGGGGCTGCTACTGGGCCGGGCGCTATGAGCTGCTGAGTTCGCTCTTGCCGGCGGCCCTGATGCAGCTACGCGCTACGTACCGGGTCGTGCCGGCTGCTGAGCGGGCCAAGGCCGCGCAGGCACTCGCCCGGGCCTATCAGGCGGCTGGAGACACGCTCGTGCACCTGGGCCACCAGGATGCCGCCTGGCTGGCGATCCGGGAGGCCATGCAGGCCGCAGAGCACGGCGGCGACGCGCTGCTGTGCGCGGCGCTGCGGATTTCGGTGTCCTGGCAGCTGCTCGTTCAAGGTCGGTACGCCGAGTCCGAGCGCGTCGCGGTGGTCGCGGCCGACACGGTCACACCGACCGAGCCATCGGAGGCGACCGCGTTCGGGCTGCTGACGGTCACCGCGGCGACGGCGGCGGCCAGAGCGCAGCGAGCGGACGCGGCGGCCGAACTGCTCGGCGCGGCGCGCACAGTGGCCGACCAGCTCGGCTACGACCGGGCCGACCACCAATCAACCTTCGGGCCGGCCAAGGTCGCGATGCTCGGCGTGGA
>DASSUA010000097.1:0-2286 GCA_035707525.1 Pseudonocardiaceae bacterium | reverse complement strand
CGGGGTCAAGCTGGTGGACTTCGGCATCTCGGCGAGTACCGGCGAGGCGGAGACCGGTCCACCTGGCCACGTCCTGGGCACGCCGGCCTACCTGGCGCCGGAGCGGCTGGAGGGCGGGCCGGCGCTCCCGGCCACCGACATCTACGCCCTGGGCCTGCTGCTCTACAAGTCCCTCACCGGCCGGCTCCCGTGGCAGTCCGCCACCACCACCCAGATGCTTCGGGCCCACCTCTACGCCGAGCCGGCACCGCTGCCCCCGATCCCGGGTCTGCCCGCCGAGGTGGTCGCGCTATGCCAGCGCTGCCTGGCGAAGTCGCCGCAGGACCGGCCCGACAGCGTGGAGGTGGCGCGCGCCCTCGCCGCCGCGGTGGACCTGCCGGTGACCGCGCTGGCCCTGCCCACCGAGCTGACCGTGCTGGCCGAGGCGGGCCGGCCCGGACCAGTGCGGCGCCTGGTGCGCGCGGTCGCCGGGACGGTGGCGCTCTCCCGCGGGACGCTCGTCACCGGGCCGCCGGGACTGCGCCCCGCCCGCCGGCCGCTGGCGGTCGTGTCCAGCGTGGTTGGCCTGGTGCTGGTGAGTGGGCTGATGAGCGGCTCCCTACGCGAGCCGGGCGGACCGGACGCGGCCCAGGCCATGAGCGGGGGCCGGCTGGTGGGCGCCGGCTTCGCCGCCCGGGAGGTCCAGTGCCAGGTGCGCTACGAGGTCCGCCGGGACGCGGCGGGGAGCTTCGCCGCCGGCATAACCGTGCACAACGCCGATGCGGACGCGGTCGAAGGATGGCGGCTGGAGTTCAGCTTCCCCGCCGACCAGCGGGTGGTGCGCCCGTGGACGGCCGGTTGGCGGCAGTCCGGCCGTACCGTGACGGTCGAGGGCCCGGTGCTGGCCGCTGGCGGCTCGGTGGTGACCGGCTTCGACGGCGCGTACCGCGGAGCCAATCCGCTGCCCACGCAGTTTCACCTCAACGGTGGCGCCTGCGAGCCGATGCTGGTCTGGGCCGCGGTCTCCACACCGGCCACCGGCGGTGCCGGGCCGGCGAAGCCGCCAAAGGGTTCCGGCAATTCCGGCCAGGGCCGAGGCGGTGCCGACGGTCGGGGCGGCGGTGGCGACGATCGGGGCGGCAGCGGCGACCGCTGAGCATCAACGGGATTCGAGCCGCGCTACCCCGGGTACCCGCTTGGCTGACTGCGCGATGCGTACCCCGTTCGCATCGTCACTGGAGGAGGCGACATGACTGATTCCTGGGCTGCGGTACGGGTCGACATCGAGGGCCCGTTGACCGACATGTGGCGCGCGGTGCTGCTCGTCGTGCCCAAGCTGCTGGCGTTCCTGGCCATCCTGCTCGTCGGCTGGCTGATCGCCACCGCACTGCGCACGGTGGTGAACCAGGTGCTCGAGCGGGTCGGCTTCGACCGCGCGGTGGAACGCGGGGGCGTCGGCCGGGCGCTGCAGCGCACCAAGTACGACGCCAGTGACATCCTCGCCAAGCTTGTCTACTACGCCGTGCTGCTGTTCACACTGCAGCTCGCGTTCGGGGTGTGGGGCCCGAACCCGATCAGCGACCTGATCAAGGGCGTGGTGGCCTGGCTGCCGAAGGCCGCTGTGGCGATCATCATCGTCGTCGTGGCCACCGCCATTGCCAGCGCCGTTCGCGACCTGGTGACGGGTGCGCTCGGCGGGCTGTCCTACGGGCGCCTGCTGGCGAACCTGGCCGCCTGGTTCATCATCGGGCTCGGCGCGATCGCCGCGCTCAACCAGGTCGGCATCGCCACGGCGGTCACCACTCCGGTGCTGATCGCGGTGCTCGCCACGATCGCCGGCATCCTCATCGTCGGCGTCGGCGGTGGTCTGGTGCGCCCGATGCAGCAACGGTGGGATCGCTGGCTTGGGCGGTTGGAGGTCGAGTCCGAGGCGATCCGGGAGCGGGCACGCGCCTACGCGGCGGCCCGCCAGGACAGCGAGCGGGCGGTTGAGCCGGTGACCGCTCCGGCGGTGGCCGGGGCGCCGGCTTCGGCGTACCCCCCTGGCGCCCAGCCGGCTGCCGTGCCGGCCGGCCGGCCGGAGTATCCGCAGCCGGCGCCGGCGCAGTATCCGGAGGATGCCGAGCGCACCAGGCAGATCCCGGTGCCCGGCCAGTCGGATCCGACCACGTACACCAGCCAGGCCGCGACCAGCGCTGACGCCACCCAGGTGGTGCCACAGCCACCGCAGCAAGGGAACTGGCCGGCGTCGCCGCGGGAGCGGTAGCCGGTCTATGTTGGTGTCCCGGCGGCCGTCAGGCCGCCGGG
>DASSUA010000096.1:0-2013 GCA_035707525.1 Pseudonocardiaceae bacterium | reverse complement strand
GACGCCGCAGGAGCTGGCGAGCCGCTACGACGACATCGGCTGGCAGGTGCGCAAGGCGGCCGAGGACGTGCTCGGCGAGCCGAAGCTGGGCAGTGCCAGCGAGATCGTGGCCACGCTCGCGCCGCGCCGGCCGCTGCGGGTGGCCCGGGCGGTGACCGAGACCGCGGCGCGGGCCGGCGGGCCGGGCGCGGTGGCCCGCACGAGCGCGTTCGCCAAGGGCGCCACGTTCGCCGGCAAGCCGCCCGAGCAGGCGGGCCCGCTCACGCTCGCCCAGACCATCAACGCCACGCTGGCCGACGCGCTGGTCGCGTACCCGCAGCTGGTCGTGTTCGGCGAGGACGTGGCGGTCAAGGGCGGGGTGTACGGGGTCACCAAGGGCCTGCGCGACCGGTTCGGGGCGTCGCGGGTGTTCGACACCCTGCTCGACGAGACCTCCATCCTCGGCTTGGCGCTCGGCGCCGGGCTGGACGGGATGCTGCCGGTGCCCGAGATCCAGTACCTGGCCTACCTGCACAACGCAGAGGACCAGCTGCGCGGCGAGGCGGCCACGATGCAGTTCTTCTCGCAGGGGACGTACCGCAACCCGATGGTGGTGCGCATCGCCGGGCTCGCGTACCAGGAGGGTTTTGGCGGGCATTTCCACAACGACAACGCGGTGGGCGTGCTGCGCGACATTCCCGGCCTGGTCGTGGCGGTGCCCGCGCGGGCCGACGACGCCGCGCCGATGCTGCGCACCTGCCTCGCGGCGGCGGCCGTGGACGGCAGCGTCTGCGTGTTCCTCGAGCCGATCGCGCTCTACCACACCCGCGACCTCTACGCCGAGGGCGACGGGGAGTGGCTGGCGCCCTATGCGCCGCCCGCGGAGTGGGGCGCCAACCACGTGCCGGTGGGCCGGGCCCGGGTCTACGGCATCGGCTCGGCCGAGGACCTGACCGTGGTGACCTTCGGCAACGGGGTACGCATGTCGCTGCGCGCCGCCGCCCGCCTGGCCGAGGAGGGCATCGGGTCCCGGGTGGTGGACCTGCGCTGGCTCAACCCGCTGCCGGTGGCCGACATCATCCGCGAGTCCTCGGCGACCGGCCGGGTCCTGGTGGTGGACGAGACCCGCCGCTCCGGTGGGGTGGGGGAGGGAGTCCTGGCCGCCCTGGTCGACGCCGGCTACGTGGGCGTGGCGCGCCGGGTGGCGTCCGTGGACTCGTTCATCCCGCTCGGCACGGCAGCCCGCCACGTGCTGGTCAGCGAGGAGGCGATCAGCCAGGGTGCGCGGGCGATCCTCGCCCGGTAGCCTGCTCAGCCCTTGCCGCCCTCTCGTGCTCGTGGCGCGACAACCGGGTGATCCCAGGATGGTTCGGTGCGCTACTTGCGCAGGCGGGGTACGGAGTGTGGACTACGCGCTAATAAACGTCGGTGCCGGGTTGGCTACCCTCTCAAAGAGGCACCGGATCTTGAACGAGGAGGCACGCGACAGTGAGCGCGACCGCTGGTCAGGCAGCCGAAGGCGTTCGGAGCCTGGCGGACCGGTTCGGCATCGAGCCGGGGATGGTCGTCATGGAGATGGGGTACGACGACGATGTCGACGAAGATCTCCGGGACGCCCTGATCGATCGCTGCGGTGAGCTGGTCGACGAGGACACGGACGAGGTGGTCGACGCGGTGCTGCTGTGGTATCGCGATGGCGACGGCGACCTGGTGGACCTGCTCGTGGACGCCCTCGGTCCCCTGGCCGACAACGGCGTGGTGTGGCTGTTGACGCCCAAGGCCGGCCGATCGGGCCACGTTGAGCCGAGCGAGATCAGCGAGTCAGCGCCGACCGCCGGCCTGCAGCAGACGTCCACCGTCAACGCTGGCAAGGATTGGAGCGGCGCTCGGCTGGTGGCGCCACGGGCGGCCCGGACCCGCCGTTGAGGGTCGTCTGAGGCGGATAGGCGGGCGTGCGGGCGCCCGGCACCCCGGTTCTCTCCGCCGCGACGAGGCCGTACCGACGGGTCGTCGCGGCGCTTGGGCCTGCCCTGG
>DASSUA010000095.1:0-4319 GCA_035707525.1 Pseudonocardiaceae bacterium | reverse complement strand
GACTGTCGTGACTGTGGTGTTCCAGACGGACCGGCTCGTGGTCCGCCGGTGGACCGACGAGCCGGCCGATCTGGACCGCGTCTACGACATCTACTCCCGCTGGGAGGTGGCGCGCTGGCTGGGCGCGCGGCCCCAGCCGATGACCTCCCGCGACCAGGCACCCGGCGTCGTACGCCGGTGGCAGGAGCTGCACTCGGCCAGCGGCGGGCGGTACGGCGCCTGGGCGGTGCAGCGCCGGGACACCGGCCGCGTCGCGGGCACCGTGCTGGTCAAGCCGCTGCCGAACGGTGCCGGAGAGGTCGAGGTGGGCTGGCACCTGCACCCGGACTCGTGGGGCCACGGGTACGCCACCGAGTCCGCCCGCGGCGCGGTCGAGCGGGGCCTGCGCGCCGGGCTGACCGAGGTCTACGCCGTGGTCCGGCCGGACAACGCCGCGTCGCTCGCGGTGTGCCGGCGGCTGGGCATGACCCCGCTGGGCCTTACCGAGCGCTGGTACGGCGTGCCGGTCGAGGCGTTCCGCATCGGCCGGTCGGCTACTGAGAACCGGTCGGCTACTGGAACCGGCCGGCCGGCGACCGGGAACGACCGGCCGGCGAACGAAGTCGACCAACCCGGGAGAATGAGCCGGTGACCGCCGTCCGCGAGATCGTGCTGCTCGGCTCAACCGGCTCGATCGGCACCCAGGCGCTGGACATAGTGCGGCGCAACCCGGGGCGGTTCCGCGTGGTGGGGCTCGGTGCCGGCGGTGGCAACGTCGCGCTGCTCGCGGCCCAGGCGCTCGAGCACGGCGTCGAGGTGGTCGGCGTGGCCCGCGCGTCCGCCGCGCAAGACCTCCAGCTGGCGTTCTACGCCGAGGCGAGCCGGCAGGGGTACGCCGCCGGCCGGTTCCGCATCCCGAAGATCCTGGCCGGGCCGGACGCCATGGCGGAGCTGGCCGCGTGGCAGTGCCACACCGTGGTCAACGGCGTGGTCGGCTCGCTGGGCCTGGCGCCCACGCTCGCGGCGCTGCGAGCCGGCCGTACCCTCGCGCTGGCCAACAAGGAGTCGCTGGTGGCGGGCGGCCCGCTGGTCCGCGCGGCGGTCCAGCGGCCGGGGCAGCTGGTCCCGGTGGACTCGGAGCACTCGGCGCTGGCCCAGTGCCTGCGCGGGGGTGCCGAAGCAGAGGTACGGCGGCTGGTGCTGACCGCCAGCGGCGGCCCGTTCCGGGGCCGCCGCCGCGACGAGCTGGCCGCGGTGACCCCCGCCCAGGCGCTGGCCCACCCGACCTGGGACATGGGGCCGGTGGTCACGGTCAACAGCGCGACGCTGGTCAACAAGGGCCTGGAGGTCATCGAGGCGCACGAGCTGTTCGGCGTGGCGTACGACCGGATCGAGGTGGTGGTCCACCCGCAGTCGGTGCTGCACTCGCTGGTCGAGTTCGCCGACGGCTCCACCCTCGCCCAGGCCAGCCCGCCGGACATGCGGCTGCCCATCGCGCTGGCGATGGGCTGGCCGGACCGGGTGCCCGAGGCCGCCGCCGCGGTCGACTGGGCCACCGCGCACACCTGGCAGCTCTACCCGCTGGACCAGGCCGCCTTCCCGGCGGTGGCGCTGGCCAAGGCGGCCGGCGCGGCCGGCCGCTGCCGGCCGGCGGTCTACAACGCGGCGAACGAGGAGTGCGTGGCGGCCTTCCTCGGCTCCCGGCTGCCGTTCCTGGGCATCGTCGACATCGTGGCCCAGGTCCTGTCCGACGCGCCCGATTTTGGGGTACCAGGTACCGTCGATGAGGTGCTCGCCGCCGAGGAGTGGGCGCGCGCGCGGGCTCGGGAGATCATCGCATTGGCGGAAGGGGCTTGATGGCGCTCGTCGTCGGCACGGCACTGTTCGCGCTCGCCATCCTGGTGTCCGTCTGCCTGCACGAGGCGGGGCACATGGCGACGGCGAAGGCATTCGGCATGAAGGTCACCCGCTACTTCGTCGGCTTCGGCCCCACGCTGTGGTCGTTCCGCCGGGGCGAGACCGAGTACGGCGTCAAGGGGATCCCGCTCGGCGGCTTCGTGAAGATCGTCGGGATGACACCGCAGGACGACGACGTGGAGCCGGCCGACGAGCCGCGGGCCATGTGGCGCTTCCCGATCTGGAAGCGCACGGTCGTGATGTCCGCCGGCTCGGCCGCGCACTTCGCGCTCGGGTTCGTGATCCTGTGGGGGATCTTCGCCTTCGTCGCCCTGCCCGACAGCGACAAGCTGGCGACCCAGCGCGCCGCCCTGAGCGAGGTGGCCGACTGCATCACCCCGGAGTGGCAGTTCGACACGCGGTCCGGGCGGCTGGTCGAGTGCGACCCGGCGACCGCCCCGCCGAGCCCGGCCAAGCAGGCCGGCCTGCGGGCCGGTGACATGATCGTCGCGGTGGACGGCCGGGAGATGGCGAGCTGGACCGCCACGACCGAGACGATCCGGGCCTCGGCCAACCGGAGCGTGGTGCTGACCGTCGAGCGGGACGGGGCGCGGCGCGAGGTGCCGGTGACCATCGCCGTCGCCGAGCGGGTCCGGCCGGATACCGACCCCGACAAGACCGCCGCCGAGGTCACCGACGCGGACCTGGAGAAGGTGGGGATCCTCGGCGTCTCACCCCACGTGCCGACATCGACGGCCGGGCCGGCCGCCGCGGTGGGCCTCGCGGTCACCCAGACCGGGGAGATGTTCAGCCGTACGATGACCGCCCTGAAGACCTTCCCGGAGAAGATCCCGAAGCTGTGGGACGCGCTGAGCGGAGCCCCCCGGGACCCGGAGACCCCGATCAGCGTGGTGGGCGCCAGCCGGCTCGGCGGGGAGCTGGTGGACTACGGCGAGTGGCCGACCTTCTTCCTCCTCCTGGCCGGTCTCAACTTCTTCGTCGGCATCTTCAACCTGCTGCCGATCCTGCCGCTGGACGGCGGGCACATCGCGATCGCCTGGTTCGAGCGGGCCCGGTCGTGGGTCTACGCCCGGCTCGGCCGGCCGGACCCGGGACGCGTCGACTACTTCAAGCTCATGCCGGTAACGTACGCGATCATCCTTATTTTTGGAGGTTTCACGTTGTTGACCGTTGCCGCGGACATCGTTAACCCGATCACCCTCTTCGCCAGGTGAGCCGGCTGTGACCACAGTGAGCCTCGGCATGCCCACCCTCCCGCCGCCGCCCCTTGCGCGACGGCGCCACACCCGGCAGCTCATGGTGGGCAGCGTGCCGGTGGGCGGGGGCGCGCCGGTGTCGGTGCAGTCGATGACGACCACGCTGACCGCGGACGTGAACGCGACGCTGCAACAGATCGCCGAGCTGACCGCCACCGGCTGCCAGATCGTACGGGTGGCCGTGCCGTCGCAGGACGACGTGGAGGCGCTGCCGGCGATCGCCCGCAAGTCGCAGGTCCCGGTCATCGCCGACATCCACTTCCAGCCCCGGTACGTGTTCGCGGCGATCGACGCGGGCTGCGCGGGGGTGCGGGTCAACCCCGGCAACATCAAGAAGTTCGACGACAAGGTGGCCGAGATTGCCCGCGCGGCGGCAGCCGCGAAGGTGCCGATCCGGATCGGGGTCAACGCCGGCTCGCTCGATCCGCGGCTGCTCGCGAAGTACGGCAAGGCCACTCCCGAGGCGCTGGTGGAGTCCGCGCTCTGGGAGTGCTCGCTGTTCGAGGAGCACGGCTTCACCGACATCAAGATCTCGGTCAAGCACAACGACCCGGTCGTGATGATCCGCGCGTACCGGCAGCTGGCCGAGCGGTGCGACTACCCGCTGCACCTCGGCGTGACCGAGGCCGGCCCGGCGTTTCAGGGCACGGTCAAGTCGGCGGTGGCGTTCGGCGCGCTGCTGGCCGAGGGGATCGGCGACACGATCCGGGTCTCGCTGTCCGCGCCGCCGGTCGAGGAGGTCAAGGTCGGCCTGCAGATCCTCGAGTCGCTGAACCTCCGGCCGCGCCGGCTGGAGATCGTCTCCTGCCCGTCGTGCGGCCGCGCCCAGGTCGACGTCTACAAGCTCGCCGACGAGGTGACCGCCGGTCTCGAGGGTCTCGAGGTCCCGCTGCGGGTCGCGGTCATGGGCTGCGTCGTCAACGGTCCCGGCGAGGCGCGGGAGGCCGACCTCGGTGTCGCCTCCGGCAACGGCAAGGGCCAGATCTTCGTACGTGGCCAGGTCATCAAGACGGTGCCCGAGGGGCAGATCGTGGAGACGCTGATCGAGGAGGCCCTGCGGTTGGCCGACGAGATGGGTGCCGAACTGCCTGACGATCTGCGACTCGGGGACGGTCTTGACCACCTGCCCCTTGACGAAGATCTGTCCCTTGCCGTTGCCCGACGCAA
>DASSUA010000094.1:0-2573 GCA_035707525.1 Pseudonocardiaceae bacterium | reverse complement strand
GCCTCCTCATTGCCCTGCTGTCTGCCGGAGCCTGTTCGTCTACGCGGACCCCGTCACCGGGGAACCAGCACCCTTGGCTGGTCCGCGGCTGGGGTGCGGTCGATCGCGTCATGCCGGGAGAGCTCGGAAAGCAGATCGGTGCGCCGGCTCACGTTGAGCTTCCGGTAGACCTTGGTCAGGTGCTGTTCGACGGTGCTGACGGTGATCGAGAGCTTGCGCCCGATCTCGCGGTTGGAGTGGCCGTTGGCGGCCAGCTCGGCGACCTTCTGCTCGGCGCCGCTGAGGGCGGAGACGCCGATCCCCTGGGCGACGCGGTCGGTGGGCCGCCGCGCCGCCGGCTCGGCGTGGCGGCGCGGCTGGGCCGCGGTCACGCCGTGGTGGCACGCCTTGGCGATCTGGTCGGCCCGCCGCAGCACGAGCTGGGCGTTGGACAGGTCGCCGAGCTCGCGGTGGGCGTGGCTCAGGTCGGTCAGGGCGTGCGCCAGCTCGAGCCGGCTGGAGCAGCGCTCGAAGATCTGGACCGCCTCGCGCAGGATCCGGACCCGCTCGGACGGTTCGGCGCAGCCGGCCAGCGTGCGCAGCGACACCGCGCGGGCGCGCGGGCCGACCGTCGAGCGCGGCCGGCCGAGCTGCTCGAGCACCAGTGCCCTGGCCTCCCGCCGCATGCCCAGCTCCAGGTACGCCTGCGCCAGGTCGCCGCGCCACGGCACCATCGCCGGCAGGTCGAACCCCCACCTGCGCAGGGCGCCGCCGCCGCGCTCGAAGTCCTCGATCGCCGCGAGCGGCCGCCCGCACGCGAGGTGGTAGTGGCCGCTCGCGTGCAGGTAGCGGGCGCCGGCGACGGTGTCGAACATCGCCTCGGGGACCGCCCGGTCCAGCAGCTCCGCCGCGTCCTCCGGCCGGCCAAGCGCCGTCTCGACCCGGACCAGCACCGACAGCGGCAGCCCGATCAGCACTCCCCAGCTCTGCGTGTGCAGCAGCCCGAGCGCGAGCGTCGCCTGCTCGCGTGCGGCCTGCAGGTCGCCGCGGCGCAAGGCGAGCTCGGCGCGCACGCAGCCGAACACCGCCTGCCACGTCGTCGCGTGCTGGCGCTGCGCCTCCTCGAACAGCGTCTCGCACCAGTACCTGGCCCGCTTGTGCCGGCCGGTGTAGTCCAGCGCGAGCACCGCGGTCGCGCCGACCTCGGGCACGATGTCGCCGAGGCAGCCCTGCAGGACATGCTCGGCCGCGCTCACGACGTCGCTGTCCTCGCCGGTCCACAGCGTGTCGAGGGTCGCGGAGCGCCGCCACGGGAACGACGACCCGGTCGGCTCCGGCGCGGCCAGCCACGAGCGAACGTCCTCGGGAAGCCGGTCGAGCAGCCGGCCGTAGATCCATTCACCGGCCAGCCGCAGCTCGGCGGCGCTCCTCGGGTCGGCGGGGCCGGCCGCGGCGTGCATCGCACGCAGCTGCTCGGCGGCGGTGGCCAGGTCACCCTGCCACAGCTGGTGCCTGATCACCGGCAGCGCGTCGCGCCAGGAAAGCTCGCCGGCCGCAAGGGCCTCGCCCAGCGGGGCCAGGTGCAGCGCCGCCGCCGACGGGTTGACCCGCCAGGCCGCCCGCACCGCCGCCGCCCGCAGCGCGACCCGCTCGCGCCCGTCCTCGCAGGCCCGGATGGCCAGCTCGAGGTAGCGCACGGCCAGTCCGGCGTCCTCGGCGAGCGACTGCTCGGCGGCGTGCCGCAGCAGCGGCACCGCCCACGGGCCCGGCACCTGGTCCACCGCGGTCACCTGGCGGGAGACCTCCAGCGCGTCGACCCCGTCGCGGTACAGCAGCTCGGCGGCGCGGCCGTGCAGCGTCGAGCGGTCCCGGGGCGTCAGGCTCTCCAGCACCGTGGCCACGATCTCGGGGTGGCGAAGCCGCCCGCCCGCGGCCAGCCCGGCGCCGGCCAGCACCTCGAACACCTGGCCGACCGTCCGCGGCTGCACCCCGACCAGCTCGCCGACCAGCTCCATGGTGGCGTGCTCGCCGAGCACCGCCGTGCCGCCGGCGACCCGCATGAACTCCGGGTCCCACCGGTGGAGGCAGTCCAGCACCGCCTCGCGGAACGCGGCGCCGACCGTCGGCGTGTCCACCCCGCCCGGGGACGGCGGCGCCGGCCGGTGGGCCTGGTCCTCGATGAGGGCGTTGGTCAGGAACGGGTTCCCGCCGCCGAGCGCGTAGCAGCCGCGGGCGAGGCGCGCGCCGGAGTCGGTGTCGAGCCTGCGGGAGATCAGCTCGGCGACTCCGGCCGCGGACAGCGGGCCCAGCGTGATCCGCCGGTGCGGCTGCCGGGTTACCTCCGCGCGCAGCGGCGGGCGGGTCAGGTGCGGGCGCTCCCATTCGGTCAGGACCATCAGCAGCTTGGCCGACCGCATGCGGCAGCGCAGGTAGCGCAGCATTTCGAGCGAGGCCGAGTCGGCGAACTGGACGTCGTCGACGGCGATCACGACCGGGCGCTGCTCGGCCAGCTCCAGCAGCATCGCGCAGACGGCGTGCGCCGTGCGGGCGTCTGCCTGGCGGGCGTCTGCCTGGTGGGCTTCTGCCTGGTGGGC
>DASSUA010000093.1:0-3686 GCA_035707525.1 Pseudonocardiaceae bacterium | reverse complement strand
AGGTCACGATGGCCCCACCGATCACGTCGCTGTGCCCGCCGATGTACTTGGTCGTCGAGTGCACGACGGCGTCCGCACCGAGGGCGAGCGGAGTCTGCAGGTAGGGCGAGGCGAACGTGTTGTCCACGACGAGCCTCGCCCCCACCCCGTGAGCGATGTCGGCGAGCGCGGGCAGGTCGGCGACGCCGAGCAGCGGGTTGGTCGGCGTCTCGCACCAGATGAGCCTGGTGTCGGGCCGCAGCGCCGCCCGGACAGCGTCCACGTCGGCCAGCGGGACCGGCGTGTGCTCGATGCCCCACTGCTTGAACACCTTGTCGACCAGCCGGAACGTGCCGCCGTAGGCGTCGTTGGGCAGCACCAGGTGGTCCCCGGGACGAAGCGTCGCCCGAAGCAGCGCGTCGGTGGTCGCCATGCCGGACGCGAACGCCAGGCCGTGCCGACCCTCCTCGAGCGCGGCAAGGCACTGCTCCAGCGCGGTGCGCGTGGGGTTGCCGGTGCGGGCGTACTCGTAGCCACCGCGCAGTCCCCCGACGCCGTCCTGGGCGAACGTCGACGTGGCGTGGATCGGCACGATGACCGAGCCGGTCGTCGGGTCGGGGTCCTGGCCGGCGTGGATGGCTCTGGTAGCGAAGCCGCCCTCGGCCGCCTTCCGGTTGCCGCTCATTCGGACCGGACCACCACCGTGCTCATGATCATGTCGGCGAATGTCTGCTTCTTCGGCGTGAACAGCGGGGCGAGGAAGCCGATGTAGCAGACGACGGCGTCGACGATGTGGCACAGGTAGCGCAGGATGCCGGCGCCGCCGCCGATCACGTCGCCGGTCTGCTCCTTGACGAGCCGGACCTTGGCGACCTTCTTGCCGATGCTCTGGCCGGTCGCGCCGCCCAGGTAGGCGTTGTAGAGGGCGAAGCCGAGCGCGCCGAGCTGCAGCACCAGGGCGAGGAGGGTGAGCGCCGTGCTCTGCGCGCCGGCGGCGATGAAGTAGAAGATGCTCGCGATGATGCCCGGGCCGATGAAGTCGATCAGACCGCCGATCGCGCGCTGCGGCCACTCGGCCAGCTGGTCGGGACGGATCGGGGACCGGCCATAGCCGGGCTGGCCGTATGGCTGGGCGCCCCACTGCTGCTGCGGCGGCCCGTACTGCGGCTGGCCGTACTGGCCCTGCCATTGCTGCTGTCCAGGCGGCGGGCCGCCCCAGCGCTGCTGCCCCGGCTGACCCGGTTGCTGGCCGTACTGACCGGGCTGGCCCGGCTGCCCGTACTGGCCTGGCTGGCCGTATTGACCGGGCTGGCCCGGCTGACCGGGCTGGCCCGGCTGACCCGGCCAAGGCTGCTGGCCGGGCGGTGGGGCGCCGTAGCCGCCGGCACCCGGACCGGGCTGACCGTACTGCTGGCCCTGCGGGCCGGCGCCGTACTGGCCGGGTTGCCCGCGGTGCTGCTCGCCCTGCGACCAGCCGGAGCCACCGGGACTGCCGGGACTACCGGGGGCGCCGGGGCCAGCACCAGGACCGGCATAACCACGGCCGGGCCCGCCGGGCGGGGGCGGGTAGCCGCCGTGCTGGGGGTAGCCACCGGGGCCGGTGGACGGTCCGCCGGTGGGCATGCCGCCGCCCGGCGTGGCCGGGCCATGCCCCGGCTGGGACATCGAGCCCGGTGAAACGACCTGGGTGGAGTCCGAGTTGCCGTAGCGGTCGGGCTGATCCTGGTCGTCGTAGTCGGACGGGGGCGAGGTCATTGACACCACCTGAGTCTGGTCGCGGAACGGGTCAGCTGGCTGGGAGCCGGCCGCCGGCGCGGCCGGTGTGGAGGACGGCTCGAGAGCCGAGGAGATCGCCTGGGTCGCCTCTAAAGGCTGCCCCGGGGTCGGCGTGGAGTGCCCGCCAGGCTCGGGCGACGACCGGTACGACGGCTCGGAAGCCGCCGACCGCACGGTGAGGTCGTCGGCATCCTCGCGGTCCTGGCCGAACCATCCGGCCTCGCCGAGTCCCTCACGCTTTGGCTCGTCGCCGGCAGGCTGGCCAGGGCCGTATGGCGGCTGTGGACCGGCCATCTGGTCTCCAACCCCTCGTCTCGTCGCTCCTGTTCGGCCAACGCTATCGGATCACGCCGACTCAACCTTTGAGCCGCCGCCCCGGACCGTTGATACCGCCGTTGACACGGCTGTCCTCAGCGGCCGGCTAGGAAGCCGAGCACGTCATGCCGGGTGACCACGCCCGCCGGCCGGCCATCCAGCAACACCATGGCCCCATCACCCTTGGCCAGCGCCTGCATCGCGGCGCCGACCGATTCGCCGGCGCCGATCGTTGGCAGCGGCGGCGACATGTGCAACTCGAGCCGGTCGGCGAGCTGCGCCTTCCCGGTGAACAGCGCGTCGAGCAGGTCCCGCTCGTTGACGGCGCCGACCACCTCGGCGGCCATCACCGGCGGCTCCGCCCTCACGACCGGCATCTGCGACACGCCGAACTCGCGCAGGATCGAGATGGCGTCGGCGACGGTCTCGTTCGGGTGCGCGTGCACCAGGTCCGGCAGCCCACCGTCCTTGCGGCGCAGCACGTCGCCGACCGAGGCCTCGGCGTAGTCGGGAGGCAGGAAGCCGTAGGAGGCCATCCACGAGTCGTTGAACACCTTGGTCAGGTAGCCACGGCCACCGTCCGGCAGGAGCACGACGATCACGTCGTCCGGCCCGGCACCCTCGGCCACCCGCAGCGCGGCCGCGACCGCCATCCCGCACGAGCCGCCGACCAGCATGCCCTCCTCGCGCGCCAGCCGGCGGGTGATCTCGAACGACTCGGCGTCGGACACCGCGATGATCCGGTCGCAGATCTTCGCGTCATAGGTGGTCGGCCAGAAGTCCTCGCCGACGCCCTCGACCAGGTACGGGCGCCCGGTGCCGCCGGAGTACACCGAGCCCTCCGGGTCGGCGCCGACCACCTCGACGCGGCCGCCGCTGACCTCCTTGAGGTAGCGACCGGCGCCCGAGATCGTTCCACCGGTCCCGATGCCGGCCACGAAGTGCGTGATCTTGCCCTCGGTCTGGCGCCAGATCTCGGGACCGGTCTGGTGGTAGTGGCTCGCCGGGTTCTCCGGGTTGGAGTACTGGTCCGGCTTCCAGGCGCCGTCGATCTCCCTGACCAGCCGGTCGGACACGCTGTAGTAGGAGTTCGGGTGCTCGGGCTGCACCGCGGTCGGGCACACCACGACCTCGGCGCCGTAGGCGCGCAGGACGTTCAGCTTGTCCTCGGCGACCTTGTCCGGGCAGACGAACACGCAGCGGTAACCCTTGCGCTGCGCCACGAGGGCGAGGCCGACACCGGTGTTGCCGCTCGTGGGCTCGACGATCGTGCCGCCCGGACGCAGCAGCCCGGTCTTCTCGGCGTCTTCGACCATCCGCAGCGCGATGCGGTCCTTGACGCTGCCGCCCGGGTTGAAGTACTCCACCTTGGCCAGAACCGTCGCCCCGATGTCCGGTCGCCCACCCGTACCCTTGGTCACCTGGTGAAGACGGACAAGCGGCGTGTTGCCAATCAGTTCGACGACGTTGTCGACGTAGCGCATGCCCGCAGAGTAGCGCGCCGAGTCGGCGACGCCAGCGGAGCCGACCAGCGCTACTCAGTCGGCGACGCCAGCGGAGCCGACCAGCGCTACTCAGTCGGCGACGCCAGCGGAGCCGACCAGCGCTGCCCAGTC
>DASSUA010000092.1:0-5621 GCA_035707525.1 Pseudonocardiaceae bacterium | reverse complement strand
GCACGCCTCCCGCACGTCGCCGTCGAGCGAGACGAGCTCGACCTCGGCGGCCCAGGGCGTGAGGTCGAAGTCCATGCCCGGGGCTGCCTTGACGACCAGGCCGCGCCCGCGGTAGACCTCCGCCAGCTCGGCGAGCGGCGGGACGAAGTCGGCCACCCGCCAGCGCCGCCGGCCGGCGTCGTCGCGCCTGGCGGGATCGGCGAACACGACCGCCTCGGCCGTCACCGGATGCAGCGCGTCGGCGCGGGCGAGCAGGCGCGTCCCGACGTTGTTGGCGGCCATGGCCAGGCGGACGGGGTCGGTGTCCGAGCCGATCGCGCGGCGGGCGGTCGCGGCGAGTTCGACGAGGTCGGCACCGACGGAGCAGGTGACATCGTGCACGTCGCGGCCGGCGAGCCGCCGCGCGCGGTGCCTGGCGACCGGGGTCGGCGTCGCCTGCTGCAGCGCGTCGGCGGTGAACAGCCACGCCTGGGCGTGGTCGAGCTTCGAGACGGCGCGCCGGCGCAGCACCGCGGTCTCCAGCACGGCCGCCGCGAAGCGGCCGCCGACGAGCGCGCGCACCGCCGCGACGTCGGCGATCCGGGACGCCTCGGCCAGCGGCAGCCGGTCGGCGGCGGCGAGCGCGCCGGCTCCGGCGGCGGAGCGCAGGAACGCGACGTCGTCGAGGTCGAAGCGGTAGCCCACGGCTCAGTACTCCGCGAGAACGTGAGTCGACAGCCGGGGCCAGCGGTCGGCGGCCCACGGCCCGAAGTTGCGGTCGGACAGCGCCACGCAGGCCAGCCCGGCGTCGGGGTCGACCCACAGGAAGCCGCCGGCACGGCCGAAGTGGCCGAACGTGCGCGGGGAGTTGTCCGGCGAGGTCCAGTGCGGCGACTTGTGGTCGCGGATCTCGGCACCGAGGCCCCAGTCGTTGTGCTCCTGCCGGCCGAAGCCGGGCAGCTCGCCGGGCAGGCCCGGGTAGGCCGGCGTGCTCAGCTGCTCGACCGCCCCGGCCGGCAGCGCGCGCGGCGCGAGCAGTTCGCGGGCGAGCGTGGCGAGGTCGGCGATCGTGCCGGTGGCGCCGCTGGCCGGCGAGCCCTCCAGCACGGTGTCGCCCAGGCCGAGCGGGGCCAGCACGAGCCGGCTCAGCGTGGCGCGAAACGGCCGCCCGGTGCGCTGCTCCACCAGCTCGGCCAGGGCCTCGTAGCCGGCATTGGAGTACACCCGCCGCTCCCCCGGCGCGATCCGGGGTGCCGGCCGCAGCGCCCGCTGCAGCGCCCGCCGGCCATGCAGGGTCAGGCCCGAGGTGTGCGCGAGCAGGTGCCGAACCGTCGAACCGGGCGGCCCGGCCGGCTCGTCCAGCTCGGCCGCGCCCTCGGCGACCGCCCGCAGCACCGCCAGCGCGGTGAGCAGCTTGGTGACCGATGCCCACCGGAACGGCGTGTCCGGGCCGGCCCGGTCGAGGGTCCCGTCCGGCCCGACGACCGCGGCCGCCGCCGACCCGACCGGCCAGCCGGCGAGCTGCTCGGCGAGCCAGCTCATGGCGTCACCGCGCCGAACGTCTCGGCCAGCGCCGCCTGTACCCGTGCCATGGTCACCGACGGTACGAGGTCCGCGACCGCGCCGAGCGTCTCGGGTCGCCAGCCGAACCCCAGCTCCCGGTAGACGTCGCCGAGCACCGCCCGAAGCGGCGCGGCGCCGCTCACCACGACCGACGCCGAGCACAGCCAGCCGCCGGAGACCAGGCGCTGCGCGGTGCCGGCGAGCTTGATCCGGCCACCGCCGATGACGCTGTAGTCGCCAGGGCAGTACTCGCCGTCGAGCCGGCCGACCGAGGCGGCGACCCCGAGCGAGCGCAAGGCGCCGGCCAGCCCCTCGGCGAACTGCGCGAACCGGGCGCCGAGCCGGGCCGGCGGCGACGGGTCGGCCGCGATCAGCTCGGCGACCAGCGAACCGGCGCCGTAGGCGACCGCGAGGCCGCCGGCATTGCGCACGACCGGCTCGAATCCGTGGCGAAGCGCCGCTTGCCTGGCGGCCGGGTAGCCGGCGCGGTGGGTTTCGCGGCGCCCGAACGCGAGGGTCGGCGCGGGCTCGTACAGCCGCAGCACCGGGCCCAGCTCGCCACCGGCTACCCGGCGCAGCAGCCCGCGCGTGGTTTCCATCTGATCGCGGTGCCCGCCGCCGGTGTGCAGCACGGGCCGCGCGGGCAGCACCTGCGGGCCGGTTGTGGTCATCGCGGGTTGCGCGCGATCAGCTGCCTGACTATCACGTTGCGCTGGATCTCGTTGGTGCCCTCGCCGACGATCATCAGCGGGGCGTCGCGGAAGTAGCGCTCGATGTTGTACTCGGTCGAGTAGCCGTAGGCGCCGTGGATGCGCAGCGCCGCCAGCGCGATCTCCATGCACGCCTCGGAGGCGAACAGCTTGGCCATGCCGGCCTCCAGGTCGGCCCGGCCGCCGCCGTCGACCAGCTCGGCGGCGTCGAGCGTGAGCAGCCGCGCCGCCCGCAGCTTGGTCGCCATGTCGGCGAGCTGGTGGCCGACGGCCTGGTGCCGCCAGATCGGCTTGCCGAACGACTCCCGCAGCTGGGCGTATTCCACAGACTCCGCCAGCGCCGCCCGGCCCACCCCGACGGCGCGGGCGGCGACGTTGATCCGCCCGATCTCCAGGCCACGCATCATGTGCGCGAAGCCGTGCCCCGGCTCGCCGCCCAGCACCGCGTCGCCGGGCACGGTGACACCGTCGAAGGCCAGCTCGCACGCCTCGATCCCGCGGTAGCCGAGCTTGTGCAGATCGCGCGACACCGTGTAGCCGCAGGCGGCCTCGACGAGCAGCACGCTCACCCCGCGGTGCGCCGGCCGGGCAGCGGGATCGGTCTTGCACAGCAGCGCCACCAGGCCGGCGCGGCGGCCGTTGGAGATCCACGTCTTGGCGCCGTCGACGACGTAGGAGTCACCGGAACGGGTCGCTACCGTGCGCATCGCCTGCAGGTCCGAACCGCCCGACGGCTCGGTGAGCGCCATCGTGGCCCGCAGCGCACCCGTCGCCAGCTGCGGCAGGTACCGTTCGCGCTGCCGCGCCGTGCCGAAGGTACCGATCAGGTACGACACGACGCTGTGCCCGGCCATCGCGCCGGCCAGGCTCATCCAGCCGCGCGCCAGCTCCTCGGTGACCATCGCGAAGCAGGTCGTCGACACGCCGACGCCGCCGAACCGCTCGGGGACGAGCAGGCCGTACACGCCGAGTTCCTTCATGCGCTCGATGAGCGCCTCCGGGTAGGTGTCGGTCGCCTCGAGGTCGCGGACCGACCGCTTCACCTCGCGGTCGACGAAGGCGGCCACGGTGTCGACGATCGCCCGCTCCTCGGGAGCCAGCCGCGACAATGCCGGACCTAACCCGGCTTGGTGCCGGTGATCAGCACGTTGTAGAAGACCCGCCGCGGGACGACCGCGGCCAGCACGTTCGCATCAAGCCAGGACAGAGCCTGCCAGGTGCGGTAGGCGAACACCGCCCAGCGCAGGCCGAGCCGGCCCGGCGGCACGGCGGCCTCGAACGTGCGCACCGGCCAGCCGAACATGGCCGCGGTCAGCTCCTCGGTCACCACGCGCACGCCGGTCGCGCCGGCCGCGCGGGCGGTCGCCGCGAGCCGCCCCGGGTCGAAGGTGTGCAGGTCGACGATCGCCTCCAGGGCCGCCGCCCGGGACGACTCGTCGAGCTCGGCCTGCGGCCGGCGCCAGGACCGCAGCGGGCCGAACCGGGTGACGTTGGTGACGACCCACCAGGTCAGCCGGCCTAGCCGGCGGGCGTACCGGTCGCCGACCCTGGTGGGCTCCCCGGCGAACACGAACCGCCCGCCCGGCCGCAACACCCGCAGCGCCTCCTGGAAGGCGGCCGGCACGTCCGGAATGTGGTGCAGCACCGCGTGCCCCACCACCAGGTCGAACGTGCCGTCGTCGTAGGGGATGCGCTCGGCGTCGGCCACCCGGCCGTCGACGTCGAGGCCCAGCGAGCGCGCGTTGCGCAGCGCGACCTGAACCATGCCCGGCGACAGGTCGGTCACCGAGCCGCGCGCGATCACCCCGCCCTGCATCAGGTTGAGCAGGAAGAACCCGGTGCCGCTGCCCAGCTCGAGGGCGTGGCGGTACGGCCAGCCGGCGCCGCCGGCCACCAGCCGGAACCGGTCGACCGCGTAGTCGATGCACCGCTTGTCGTAGGAGATCGACCACTTCTCGTCGTAGCTGCCGGCCTCCCAGTCGTGGTAAAGGACGTTGGCCAGCTTCGGGTCCCGCAGCGCCGCTTCGACCTGCTCGGCCGAGGCGTGCGGGACGGGCGCCGGCTCGCTCACCTGCCGACGAACTTCGCCTTGCCGGGACCGTTCTCGACGAACGAGGCCATTCCGATCTTGGCGTCCTCGGTGGCGAACAGCGCGGCGAACAGGTGGCTCTCCAGCCGCAGCCCGCTGCCCAGGTCGCCGTCGAGGCCGCCGTCGATCGCCGCCTTGGCCGCCGCGAGCGCCCGGACCGGACCCTCGGCGAACTGCTCGGCCCACCGGCGCGCGGTCGGGTACACCTCGTCGGCCGGCACCACCTCGTCGACCATGCCGATCGCCAGCGCCTCCTGCGCGGTCACGAACCGGCCGGTGTAGACGATGTCCTTGGCCCGCGCCGGGCCGACGAGCCGGGCCAGCCGCTGGGTGCCGCCGGCGCCGGGGATCACGCCGAGCAGGATCTCCGGCTGCCCGACCTTGGCGTTGTCGCCGGCCACCCGGCGGTCGCAGCACAGGGCCAGCTCGAACCCGCCGCCGAGGGCGTAGCCGTTGATCGCCGCGACGGTCGGCTTGGAGATCGCGGCGACCGAGCTGAACGCCGACGACAGCGCGCCCGCCCGGACCGCCATGTCGGCGTAGGACAGGTCGGCCATCTCCTTGATGTCCGCGCCGGCCGCGAACACCTTCTCGCCGCCGTACACCACGACCGCGCGGACGTCGGCGCGCTGCTCGGCCTCCAGCGCCGCCTGCCTGATCTCCTCCTGCACCTGGCGGTTCAGGGCATTCATGGGTGGGCGCTGCAGCCGGATCGTGCCGATCGGGCCGTCGACCTCGAGGCTGACGAACTCAGTCACGGCAGCAGGCTACCGGGCGCGCCTGGCAAAGAACCGACCCTCGGTCCGCTCCAGCTGCAGCGCCTGGCCGAACGTCTGCGACAGCGCCTCGGCGGTCAGCACGTCGTCGAGCAGGCCCTGCGTCACCACGGCCCCGGCGCGCAGCAGCAGCGCGTGGGTGAACCCCGGCGGGATCTCCTCGACGTGGTGGGTGACCAGCACCAGGGCCGGCGCGTCCGGATCGGCCGCGACCGAGGCCAGGCCGTCGACCAGGTCCTCGCGCCCGGCCAGGTCGAGGCCGGCGGCCGGCTCGTCGAGCAGCAGCAGCTCCGGGTCGGTCATCACCGCCCTGGCGATCTGCACCCGCTTGCGTTCACCCTCGCTCAGCGTGCCGAACCGGCGCTCGGCCAGGCCGGCGACACCGAAGGCGGCCAGCACCGCGTCGGCGCGGCCGGTGTCGGTGTCCTCGTAGTCCTCGCGCCAACGGCCGACGACCGCGTACCCGGCGGTCAGCACCAGGTCTCGGACCAGCTCGTCGTAGCT
>DASSUA010000091.1:0-13869 GCA_035707525.1 Pseudonocardiaceae bacterium | reverse complement strand
CGTGCGCGCCATCCTCGACCGCCATCCCGACGAGCCCGCCCTGGTCATCGGCGCCTACCTGGACCAGCTGGAGACGCTCGGCGCGGAGCTGGACGCGCCGATCGTGCAGGGTTCGACGCGCAACGCCGAGCGGGAGGCGCTGTTCGACCAGTTCCGCCGCGGCGAGCTGCGCCGGCTGGTGGTGTCCAAGGTGGCCAACTTCTCGATCGACCTGCCGGAGGCCTCGGTCGCGGTGCAGGTGTCCGGCACGTTCGGCTCCCGCCAGGAGGAGGCCCAGCGTCTCGGCCGGCTGCTTCGCCCCAAGGGCGACCGCCGGCAGGCCCACTTCTACTCGGTGGTGGCCAGGGACACGATCGACACCGACTACGCCGCGCACCGCCAGCGCTTCCTCGCCGAGCAGGGCTACGCCTACCACATCGTCGACGCCGACGACCTGCTCGGGCCGCCCGTCCCCAACCCCTGAACGGGCTCGTACCTTCGTGGGGTCCGCGGATGGCGGCCGGTGCCCAACCCGGTTCATGATCATCGAAGGGTGCGGCTCTTCTGGAGGGGCGGGTGCCTTTGTCGGGTTGCCGGGGCGTCATGATCGTCGTTGGGTGCGGCTCTTCTGGAGGGCTTGCTGCCCGTTGGCTGGCTGTCACCGGTCCGCGATGGGCCCAACCGGTTGCTGGCCGATCAGGTGACCGGCTGCGCGCGTCTCGCCCCGGCCGCCCCTCCCGGGGGTTCGTGACCCTGGCGAACCGAATCACGAAGGCGACAGCGTCTTGGCCATCGCCGTAGAGCGGTGCCCGCCCATTCTGAATCGGTTCACAAAGGGGCGCCAACTTCGTGATCAACTTGGCGGGCGGCCGGTCGAGCGCTCGGTTGGTCACGATCGGTGAAGGTGCGGCTCGAGGACTAATCGGGCGGCGCGATGTGACACAAGAGTCAACCGGGCGACGGGTCGTTGACCCTTGCGTCACCTGGTGCCGATCCAAGTCACCTGATCGCATCGCCGAGCCGCTGGCGGGCGGTGAGGCTACGCGTGGGAGTGGCGGATCTCCTTGCGCCAGGAGCCGAAGCGCAGGCGTTCGTAGCAGATGAGCAGCACGCACGCAGCGGCGACGACGCCGACGGCGACGGCTGCCGGCACCAGCCCGAGCAGCGGCGTGACGGCCAGCAGCAGGGCGGCGACGACGAGGCGCTGGCGGTTCCAGCCGCCGATGTTGCGGCGGCGGAAGGCGCTGTGCGCGACGAGGAACGAGGCGACGCCGGCGGTCAGCGCCCACAGCGGCACGCCGTGCAGGGCCTCGGTCGGCGAGTGGTTGGCGGTGTCGGCGACGTAGAGCAGCGCCTTCTTCAGGCCGAGGGCGAGCAGCACGATGCCGCCGATCATGGGGAAGTGCAGGTAGGTGTACGAGTCGCGGGCCATGGCGGCCCGGTCGGCGCCGTCGAGGGCCGCGAGCCGGCGCTCGGCGACGATCGCGGCGACGTCGAAGTACATCCACCAGATCGACGCCGCGATCGCCAGGCCCAGCACCGCGGTGACGGCAACCAGCCAGGACATCGGCAGTTCGGCGACGCCGACGCCGATCGCGACGATCGACTCGCCGATCGCGATGATCACGATCAGGCCGTGCCGCTCGGTGAAGTGCCCCGGCGACGGCACCCGCCAGCCGCCCGCGCCGGCCAGGTAGACGCCGGCGTAGTCGATCAGCAGCGCCAGGCCCCAGAGCGCCAGCTGGACCGCGCCGCTGGTGAACGCGGCGGCGGCCAGCAGCAGCGTGCCGCCCACCATCGACGGCGCGACCCGGCGCAGCACGGCGAGCAGGTCGGCATCGCCCGCGCTGCGCGCCGCCGAGGCGTAACCGACCAGGTGCATCAGCCGCACGAAGAAGTAGCAGCCCGCGAACAGCAGCGGGGCGTGCAGCCCGCCCTCGAAGTCCTTGAACGCCTCGGGGATGGTGAGCGACACGAGGAACATCGCCGCCATCGCGCTCAACAGGGTGAGGCGGGCGGCGCCCTCGTCGGCCCGGATGGTCGTGCCGAGCCAGGCGTAGCAGCACCAGCACCACCACAGCACGGCGAGCAGCATCAGGCCCTGCGCCAGGCCGTCGAGGCCGCTGTTCTTGCTCATCAGCGCAGTCACCTGGGTGATCGCGTAGACGAACACCAGGTCGAAGAACAGCTCGAGAGTGGTGACCCGGTGCCCGTCCGCCACCGCCTCGATCCGGCGCCCCCGTCCGTTGCTCATGCCCGATCAAGTGCCGTTGGGCCCTGTGATATTCCCGACATTGCCGTCATCCCCCGCCGATCAGTGGCGCCTCGCGGCTGCGCACGACCTCGGCGATGCGGCGCAGGGCCGTTTCCTTGCGCTCGCCCTCCGGCATGGTGGTGGCCTCGCGCAGCCGGATCGGCGGCCCGAGGTCGATGACGGTCGGCACGTAGTCGACCCGGTCGGCGACCCAGCGGCCGGCCTTGTCCTTGCCGAACCGGAACCTCGCGATCACGCCCTCCTCGGTCGTGCCGAGCGGCTCGGCGTGCCTGGCCAGGTGGTTGCCGAGGCCGTAGGCCACCCACTCGCCGTCGATCCGCTCGAACGGCTGCACGACGTTCGGGTGGTGGCCGATGATCAGGTCCACGGCGGGGTCGGCGAGCAGCCGCCTGGCCATCGCCTGCTGCTGGTCGCTCGGGCTCGACGCGCGGTCCTCGCCCCAGTGCAGGCTCGCCACCACGACGTCGGCACCGGCGGCCTTGGCGGCGCGGGCGCCCTCCAGCACGGCGTCGACGCTGAGCAGGTTGACCAGCCACGGCTGGCCCGCCGGCACAGTGACGCCGGCGTTGAGCCCGAACGTGTGAGACACGACGGCGACCCGCACGCCGCCGAGGTCGATGATCGTCGGGGTGGCCGCGTCGGCGGCGCTGCGGGCCGCGCCGGTGTGGCGGATGCCCGCCGCGTCGAGTGCGTCGAGCGTGCTGCGCACGCCGGCGGGACCGTTGTCGAGGGTGTGGTTGGAGGCGGTCGAGCACACGTCGTAGCCCGCGTCGGCGAGCGCGGTGGCGACCTCGGGCGGTGCGTTGAACAGCGGGTGGCCGGTGAACTCGTCGCCGGTCTCACCGAGCGGCACCTTCAGGTGGCAAAGCGCCAGGTCGGCGGCCGCAACGACGTCGCGCACCCCGGCCAGCATCGGCCGGAAGTCGCGGCCGGCCGCCTTGCCGTCGGTCTCGGCCTGCTCGGTCAGCGGCGGGTGGATGAGCACATCGCCGCTGGCGACCAGGGTGAACGTGGACGGCTGGGCGGGGGTCCAGTCCGGCAGCGGCTCGCGGCTGACCAGCTCCGGGCCATCGGGCGGCGCCGTCGGCACCACCGCCGGCCGCGAGCATCCGGCGGTCATGGTCACGACCAGCAGGCAGCCGGCGACGACGGCGGTGCGACGACACGGTTGCCCGGCCATCCGCACATCCTGGCGCCAACCGGGCCGCACCGTACAGTGCCCACGACCCGGCGGCCCCGGTCAGCGCCGTCCCGGTCAGCGCCGCCTCGGTCAGCGCCGCCTGGTCAGCCGGCGCACCACGAACAGCACGACGACGAGGCTGAGCAGCAGCGGCAGGAGCCGCTTGAGCACCGGCACGCCGGCCACGTCGATAAGGTTGATCTCCGGTTCGGCGGGCGGTGCCGGCTCGGCGGCGGGCTGGGCCGGCTCGGCGGGTGACGCCGGCTCGGCGGGTGACGCCGGCTCGGCGGCCGGCACCGGGGCCGGCGGGGCTTCCGGGCCCGAGTTGCCGTCCGATCCGGCGAGCCGCTTGGCGAGGCAGTCCGCGAACGTCTCGACGATCTTGCCGCCGACTTCGGCGATCAGCCCGCGGCCCAGCTGCGCAGGGCGGCCGGTGATCGTCAGGTCGGTGACCAGCTCGACGGCGGTGCCGGTGCCCTCCTCGCTGACCTGCACGGCGACGTTGGCGCTCGCGGTCCCGTTGCCCCTGGAGTCCTTGCCGGCGGCCTGGATCACGGTCCGGCGGGCCTGCTCGTCGGTACCGGTGAACGCGCCCTTTCCCTTGTAGAGCAGGGAGATCGGGCCGAGCCGGACCTTCACCGTGCCGGTGAACTCCGGGCCGTCCACGCTCTGCAGCGTGGCGCCTGGGAAGCACGGCGTGACCCGCTCGGGGTCGAGCAGCGCGGCCCAGGCCACGTCCGGCGGCACCGGCACGGTGAAGCGGTGTTCGAGTTTCATCGTTATCAACCCACGCAGTCAGCCCACACTGTCAAACCCACACTGTCACACCCACACTGTCAGCCGACGCCGGCGGCCGAGGCCACCGCCCGGCCGGTGAGCACCTTGGCGAGGTGGCGCCGGTACCCGGCGTCGGCGTTGCCGTCGACGAGCGGCTCGACCCCGTCCGCGGCGTGGGCGGCGGCCGCCTTGATGGCGTCCGCCGTCGCCGGGCCGCCCACCAGGGCCTGCTCGACGCCGCGGGCCCGGACCGGGGTCGCGCCCAGGTTCGCCAGACCGACCCTTGCCTCCGCGATCGAGCCGCCGTCCATGCGGACCGCGGCGGCCACGCCGAGGATCGACCACGCCTGCGCGGTCCGGTGCAGCTTCTCGTAGTGCGCCCCCCAGCCGGTCAGCTTCGGGATGCGCACGGAGACCAGCAGCTCACCCGGCCACAGCGCGGTGGTGAACAGGTCGACGAAGAACTCCGACGCCGGCACGGTCCGCTCGCCGTCCATGCCGGCGATCACCATCTGGGCGTCGAGCGCGACCACGGCGGCGCCGAGGTCACCGGCCGGGTCGGCGTGCGCGAGCGAACCGCCGAACGTGCCGCGGTGGCGGATCTGCGGGTCGGCCACGGTCGCCGTGGTGAGCGCGAGCAGGTGGGCGTGCTCGCGGATCAGCGGGTCGTGCTGCACGTCGTAGTGGGTGGTCATCGCGCCGATGACGAGCGCGCCGGCCTCCTCGCGAACCCCGCGCAGCTCGCCGATCCGGCCGAGGTCGACCAGCAGCGGCGGCGTCGCCATCCGCAGCCGCAGCACCGGCAGCAGGCTCTGGCCGCCGGCCAGCACCTTGGCGTCGTCGCCGCCGTCGGCGAGCGCCCTGATCGCCTCGTCCACCGTGAACGGCGCCAGGTAGTCGAACTTCGCCGGGATCACTGGTTACCTCCCTGAGCCTGGGTGGAGTCGAGCGAGCCGAGGCCGCCGCCGGGGCCGGGGGCGTCCGGGGCATGATCGGCGACCCCGTGGACGGCCGTCCACACCCGGCGCGGCGTGCACGGCATCTCGATGTCGGTGACCCCGAGGTGACGCACCGCGTCGAGGACGGCGTTCACCACCGCCGGGGTGGAGGCGATCGTCCCGGCCTCGCCGACGCCCTTGACGCCGAGCGGGTTGGACGTCGCCGGCGTCTCCGTGCGGTCGGTGATGAACTTTGGCAGGTCGGCGGCCGACGGCAGCAGGTAGTCGGCCATCGTGGAGGTCAGCAGGGTGCCGTTCTCGTCGTGCACGGCCTCCTCGTACAGCGCCTGGGCGATGCCCTGGGCAAGACCGCCGTGCACCTGGCCGTCCACGATCATCGGGTTGATCACCTTCCCGACGTCGTCGACAGCGACGTAGCTGCGCAGCCGCACGTGCCCGGTCTCGGTGTCCACCTCGGCCGCGCAAAGGTGCGTGCCGTGCGGGAACGAGAAGTTCTCCGGGTCGAACGTGGCGTCGGAGTCCAGGCTCGCCTCCACGCCGTCCGGCAGGTCGTGCGCGGCGAACGTGGCCAGCGCGATCTCCTGGATGGACTTGCTCGACTGCGTGCCGCGCACCGTGAACGAGCCGGCCGAGAAGTCGAGGTCGCCCTCGTCGCACTCGAGCATGTGGGCGGCGATGCGGCGGGCCTTTTCGATCACCTTGTCGGCCGCCTGCAGGGCGGCGATCGCGCCGACGGTCAGCGACCGGGAGCCGTAGGTGTCCATGCCCTTGTGCGAGATCTGGGTGTCCCCGTGCAGCACCTCGACGTCGTCGAACGGCACACCGAGCCGGTCGGCGATGATCTGGCTCCAGGCGGTCTCGTGGCCCTGGCCGTGCGGCGACGAGCCGGTGATCACCTCGACCTTGCCGGTCGGCAGCATCCGGATCGAGGCGTACTCCCAGCCGCCCGCGCCGTAGGACAGCGCGCCGAGCACGCGCGACGGGGCCAGGCCGCACATCTCGGTGTAGGTGGAGATGCCGATGCCGAGTTGCACGACGTCGCCGCGCTGCCGCCGCTGCTGCTGCTCGCGGCGCAGGCCCGCGTAGTCGAACAGCTCCACGGCCCGGTCGGTCGCGGCCTCGTAGTTGCCCGAGTCGTAGACCAGCCCGGCCACCGTGGTGAACGGAAACTCCTCGTGCGTGATCCAGTTCTTGCGCCGCAGCTCCAGCGGGTCCATGCCGAGCTCGACGGCGAGCTCGTCCATGATCCGCTCGATGGCGAACGTGGCCTCCGGGCGCCCGGCGCCGCGGTAGGCGTCGGTGTACATCTTGTTGGTGAACACGTTGGTGCAGGCGAACCGGTAGGCCGGGATCTTGTAGATCGCGTTGTACATGAACGCGCCGAGGATCGGCACGCCCGGGGTGACCAGCCCGAGGTAGGCGCCCATGTCGGCGAGCAGGTCGACCCGCAGCCCGGTGACCCTGCCGTCGCGGGTGGCCGCGATCGTGATGTCCTGGATCTGGTCGCGGCCGTGGTGCGCGGACTGCAGCGAGTCGGTGCGCGACTCGGTGTACTTGACCGGCTTGCCGAGCCGGCGCGCGCACAGCAGGGTCACCACCTCCTCCGGGGTGACCTGCAGCTTGCCACCGAACCCGCCGCCGACGTCCGGGGCGATCACCCGCAGCTTGTGCTCCGGGATCGACAGCGTCAGCGCGAGCATGACCCGCAGGACGTGCGGGATCTGGGTGGCCGACCAGATGACCAGCTGCTCGCCGGTCGGGTCGACGACGACGCTGCGCGGCTCCATGAACGCCGGGATCAGCCGCTGCTGGCGGAACCGCCGCTTGACGACCACCTCGGCCGAGCCGATCGCGTCCTCGACGTTGCCGCCGGTGCCCGCGTCCGCGGAGTCGAAGACCCACAGCGCGCTGCGGTTGGTGCCGAGGTCCGGGTGCACCAGGTCGGCGCCCTCGGCGAGCGCGGCCTCCATGTCCAGCACGACCGGCAGGTCCTCGTAGTCGACCTCGATCGCCTCCAGCGCGTCCGCGGCGGCGTAGGCGCTGCGCGCGACGACCACGGCGACCGCCTCGCCGGCGAAGTTGACGGTGTCGACGGCGATCGCCGGATGCGGCGGCGCCTTCATGTCCTCGGTGACCGGCCACGCGCACGGCAGGCTGCCCTGCTCGGCGGCCAGGTCCGCGCCGGTGAACACCGCTACCACGCCCGGCTTGTCGCGGGCCGCCACGGTGTCGACGCGGACGATCCGGGCGTGCGCGACCGGGCTGCGCACGATCGCCAGGTGCAGCATGCCCGGCAGCGAGATGTTGTCGGTCCACCGGGTGCGGCCGGTGATCAGCCTGGCGTCCTCCTTGCGAAGCCGGGCCCGGCCGACCTCCGGCTCGGCGGTCGCGGTCACTCGCCACCTCCCACGGTGCTGGCGGTCGGCGTAGCGGGCGCGCCGTCCGGCGCCCTGGCCGATCCGCGCCGTTCCCGGTCCGGTCCGGCGCCGGGGCTCATCTGCCGGGCCGCGTCGAGCACCGCCTGCACGATGTTCTGGTAGCCGGTGCAGCGGCAGAGGTTGCCCTCCAGCCCGTCCCGCACGGCGTGTTCGTCGGGCTCGGGGTTGTCGGCGAGCAGGTCGATCGCCTGCATGATCATTCCGGGGGTGCAGAACCCGCACTGCAGCGCGTGGTTCTCCTGGAACGCCCGCTGCACCGGGTGCAGCTGGCCGTCCCTGGCAAGGCCCTCGATCGTGGTCACCTCGTGGCCGTCGGCCTGCACCGCGAGCACGGAGCACGCCTTCACGCTGTGGCCGTCCAGGTGAACGGTGCACGCTCCGCAGTTGCTCGTGTCGCACCCGACGACGGTGCCGGTCTTGCCGAGCCGCTCGCGCAGGTAGTGCACGAGCAGCATGCGGGGTTCGACATCGTCCTCGTAATTGACGCCATCGACGTTGATGCGAACAGCAGTCACACGCTTCACCCCTTATCCGGAGAAGGGTCGCCCTTGGCCTGACCGACGACAGTCCATGACACTCTTGTTCACCGGCCCGGACAACCCCCACCTTGGTGGATCACCGGCCCCGGCATGGTGGAGCCCACCGCCCGGGTCGGGACGGTGGGCTCCGAACGGCGTTACCGCCGAGGGGTTACAGGGTGCTCTTGAACAGCAGCCGGTTCGGCGTGCCGGTCGGGTTGCTCCTGATCACGCCGGTGGTGGCGTTGTTGATGATCCACGTGTTGAGCGTGGAGCTGGCGACGTCACCGAAGTTGCTCTTGTAGAGGACGCCGACGCCCGCCACGTGCGGGGACGCCATCGAGGTGCCGCTGATCGTGTTGGTGCCGCTGTTGATCCAGGACGACAGCACCGCAACGCCGGGGGCGTAGACCTCGACGCACGAGCCGTAGTTGCTGAACGACGCGCGCAGGTCGGTGCGGTCGCTCGCGGCCACGGTGGTCACGTTCGAGGCGCTGGCCGGCGAGAAGCTGCAGGCGTTGGCGTTGCTGTTGCCCGCGGCCACGGCGGTGAACACGCCGGCGTTGGCCATCCGGGTGGCGGCCGCGTTGACCGAGCTGTTCAGGCCGCCGCCGAGGGACATGTTGGCCACGGCGGGCTTGACGTGGTTGGCGGTGACCCAGTCCATACCGCTGATGACCTGGGCCCAGGTGCCGCTGCCGGAGCAGTTGAGCACGCGGACGCCGCGCAGGTTGGCGGCCTTGGCCACACCGTAGGTGGAGCCACCGATCGTGCCGGCCACGTGGGTGCCGTGCCCGTTGCAGTCGGCGCCGGTCCCGCCGAGGGCGTCGTAGACGCTGCGCGCCCTGGTGCCGAACTGCGGGTGGTTGGCCTGGATGCCGGTGTCGATGATGTAGGCGTTCACGCCGGCGCCGGTGCGGTTGTAGGTGTAGGTGGCCGACAGCGGCAGGTTGCGCTGGTCGATGCGGTCCAGGCCCCACGGCGGGTTGGTCTGGGTCGCGGTCGCGTGGACGACGCCGTCCTCCTCGATGCGGACGATGTTCGGGTTGCGCTGCAGAGCGTTGACCTGGCCGTTGGTCAGCTGGGCGGCGAACCCGTTGAGGGCGGCGGTGTAAACGTAGGTCGGCCGAACCGACAGGGCGCTGGCGATCGCACTGCCCGCGACGCCGTCGGCGACGGTGACGATGTAATGCCCGGGGACCGCCTGACCGGTGGCCTTGGTGACCTGTACCAGTGGGCCGGCCGCGGCCTGCGCCGGCAGGGAAAGGCCGACGAGCAGCGGAGCAACGGCCGCTACGACCAGCAGGGACTTTCTCATTTTGATCTTCACCCTCTCGTGAAGGTGGGCTTGATAGCCGGATAATTCAAGGTGGGGCGCGCCGAAAACCGTCCTATCACAGCCATTACCGGCCGTCTACCGGCTAATTCGGAGAGCAACGAATTTCCAGCCGATTGGCCGACATATTCCGTTTTCGATGTTCGCCCGGTCAGTCCTGCTTGACTGGGCTGCGCGCCGGATGGTGGATCGGGCCCTCGACGGCGGACAGCCGCTCGCCCCCGCCGCCCCAGCGCAGGGCGATGATCTCCGCCGCGACCGACACCGCGGTCTCCTCCGGCGTGCGGGCGCCGAGGTCCAGCCCGATCGGTGACGACAACCCCGCCAGCTCCGCGTCGGTCAGGCCGGCCTCCCGCAGCCTCTTGCGCCGGTCGTCGTGCGTGCGCCTGGAGCCCATCGCGCCGACATAGGCCAGGTCCAGGCGCAGCGCGACCTCCAGCAGCGGCACGTCGAACTTCGGGTCGTGGGTGAGCACCGTGACCACCGCGCGCCGGTCGACGCGGCCGGCCTCGACCTCGGCGGCGAGGTAGCGGTGCGGCCAGTCGACCACGACCTCGTCGGCGCCGGGGAACCGCTGCGGGGTGGCGAACACGCCGCGCGCGTCGCACACCGTGACCCGGTAGCCGAGGAACGAGCCGATCCTGGCGACGGCCGCGGCGTAGTCGATCGCGCCGAACACCAGCAGCCTCGGCCGCGGCGCGAACGAGTTGACGAACACCCGAAGGCCCTCGCCACGGCGCTGCCCGTCCGGGCCGTACTCCAGGGCGCTGGAACGGCCGGCCGCGAGCAGGCCGCGGGCGTCATCGGTGACCGCGTCGTCGATGCGGTCCGAGCCCAGCGTGCCGTCCGCCCGGTCCGGCCAGACCACCCGGTGGGCGCCGGGCCGCTCGCGGTCCGGGCTGGCGATCACGGTGACCACGGCGACCGGGCTGCCGGTCCGCACCGCCTCGGCCAGCTCCGGCAGCCACGGCCAGCGCTCCCGGTCCACCCGCTCGACGAAGATGTCGATCACGCCGCCGCACGTCAGGCCCACCGTGAACGCGTCGTCGTCGCTGACCCCGTACCTGGTCAGCTTCGGGACGCCGGAGGCGACGACGTCACCGGCGAGCTCGTAGACGGCGCCCTCGACGCAGCCGCCGGACACGCTGCCGGCAACCGCCCCGCGCGGACCGACGACCATCGCCGCGCCCGGCGCCCGCGGCGCCGACTTGAACGTCCCGACGACCGTGGCGAGTCCGGCCGGCTCGCCGGTCGACCACCAGTCGTGCATCTGGTCAAGAAGCTCACGCACGGCGCACCTCCGTCAGCAACTCCTCCAGCGCGGCCAGGCTGTGACCGGCCAGCAGCCGGTCGATGTGCGGCAACGCGGCCACGATCCCGGACTGGACCGGTTGGTAGCCGGCCCGGCCGGCGTGCGGGTTGAGCCAGAGGACCCGATGGGCCAGCCGGGCCAGCCGTTGCAGCTGCTCGCCCAGCAGCGCGGCGTCCCCGCGCTCCCAGCCATCAGAGCAGACCACCACCACCGCACGCCTCGCGACCCCGCGCTGGCCCCACCGGTCCAGGAACACCTTGACCGACTCGCCGAGCCGGGTGCCGCCCGACCAGTCCGGCACCGCGCCGGTCGCCGCCGCCAGCGCGCGCTCCGGGTCGCGCTGCCGGAGCTGGCGGCTGACCCTGGTCAGCCGGGTGCCGAGGGTGAACACCTCGGTCGGCATCCGCCTGGCCACCGCGTGCGCGAACCGCAGCAGCGCGTCGGCGTACGGGCTCATCGAGCCGGACACGTCGATCAGCAGCACGACCCGGCGCGGCCTGGTACTCCTCGCCCGCCGGCGCAGCCGCACGGGTTCCCCGTAGGCGCCGATCGCCGCCCGCAGCGTGCGCCGCGGGTCGAGCTCGCCGCGGCGGGCCGGATGGCGCCGAAGCGACGGCCGCGACGGCGGCCGCGGCCGCAGCAGCGCCAGCACCGACCGCAGGTGCGCCCGCTCGGCCTTGGTCAGCTCACCCAGGTCGCGCCGCCGCAGCCGCTCGATTTCGCTGGCCGCGGCCCGCAGCGGCTCGGCCGGCTCGGTCTGCTCGCTCTTCGGCTCGGCGTCCGACGCCGTCAGCGGGGCGATCCGGGAGACCCACCGCGCCGCCTCGACCGGCTCGGCCTGCCGGACGGTGAGGCCGCCGTGGAACCACGCCGCGAACGCGGCGTCGTAGCGCACCATGTCGTCCGGCTCGGAGCACAACGTCAGCCGGCCGGCCCAGTACACCTGCGCCGGGCTGCGCACGTCCAGCTCGTCCAGCGCGGTCAGGAACGCCGCCGTGCGCTGGGTGTCGACCGCCAGCCCGGCGAGCCGCAACGACCTGGCGAACCCGACCAGCCCGGCCAGCGGATCCACAGTCGTCATGGCCACGGCTCCATTGTGCCCATGACCAGGCCCGACAGCGCGGCTCGATCAGCTGAGCTGGTCCACGAAGTACTTCAGCGCGGTCGACAGGGTGCGGTCGATCAGCTCCGCGATCTCCGGCCATCGGTCCTGCGCGGAGTTCGTGTGCACCAGCGTCACCGAGTCCTTGGCCGTCGGCTCGAACGCTCGACGAAACTCTCGCGGCGCTGCCGGCCGGTCGTCGGACTTGTCGACTCGGTCCTCCAGCACCTCGGCGAATGTCGTTACGGCGAGAACACCAAGGTTCCCGTGACCGACCTTCTGGATGACCACCAGATACCGCAGGGACTGACCCATTACGCTCGCGCGCAGCGCGGTCCACCAGCTGCCGTCGTAGAGATCAGCAAAGAAGTCCAAGAGGTTTGCGGTGTACACGATCTGACCCCGCCAGTACTTGGCCCGCTCGTCCCCCGGTGCGGCATCGGTGACGCTGACCCGGGCGTTTGCATCCAGTTCGCAAAACTCGGCCGCTATCTCCGCTCCAAGACGTTTCAGCTCGGACACGACCAACGCCTGCACGGTCGCCGCGAGATGGGCGGCAGCGGCTGCCCGCTGCTCGTTTTCCGTACGCCGGCGATCCTTGAGTCTGCCGACGAGTTCGCGCGTTACCAGCACGGCTCCGGTCGCACGCGATGCTCTCGAGACCGGCGTACTCAGCTCCGACTTCAACGCGACCAATTCCAGCCCGGCAAAGAGCCGCACCAAGGGCCGCAGGTCGCCATTGTTGGCGACGTCCAGCGCATCTAGGTAGTCCACGCGCTGGTTTCGATCCACCACCAGCGGGGCGTAATGGTCGCGCAGCAGAACGAGAAGGGTAAGCGCCCGAGCCACGCGGCCGTTCCCGTCCTGGAACGGGTGAATGCACACGAAACGATGGTGCAACCAGGCCGACCGGACCACCGGGTGTGCGTTCCCCGTCTGCTCGAACATCTCCAAGAGCATGTCCATCTGGCTTTGTACGTGCTCCGGCGGCACAAACTCCAGTCGTGACCCGTCCGCCCGAACGACGTCGTTGGAGAACTCCTTCCAGGCGCCGTGTCGCAGTGGGCGCTGGACCAAGCGACCGAACTGATCGCGCGCGTCGTAGGTCGGCTGGTTCCTGGCGATCGCCGCGTGCAGTTCCTTGACAAAATAGGTGGTCAGCGGCCGCTCGGCCTGCACGGCATCAACGAGCATTTCGAGCGCCTCGAGCTGAGAATTGATGATCGCAAGCGTATCTTCGGAGATTCCGCCTTCACGAGCAGCCGCCTGCCGAGTTATTCCTTCTGCTACGAGCGCCTCGGTAACCCCCCAACTGAGGTCGTACAGCCGCTCGATGATGCCGGTCTCAATGGCGTGCCGTCGAAGAGTTCGCAGCCGCGCCGCTTCGAACTCCTCCCGCGAGACGAGCTGTAGGTGTTCCTCCCACGCCGCTCGAAGGGTGTCGACGGTCGCCAGCAGGTTCTCGGTGTCGCCGTTGATTGCCGTCAGCGGCACGATCTCGCGCCACCGGATGACCTCACTCGTCATGGCAGCAGGTTAGAACACCGTGCGCTTGGCGCCCGCGGGGTTAGGACGCAGCCAGCAGGACGGCGAGGCCGGCCTCGCGGACGCGGTCGGCGTCCTCCCGGTACTTCAGCACGGCGCCCAGCGTGGCCGCGGCGCTGTCGACGTCGAGGTGCTGTGCCCCCACCAGCTGCAGTGCCCGCGCCCAGTCCAACGACTCGGCCACGCCCGGCGGCTTGAGCAGCTCCATGCCGCGCAGCCGGCGCACGGCCCTGGCCACCTGCTCGGCCAGCCGGGCGGACACCCCGGGCAGCCGGGTGCGCAGGATCGCGACCTCGCGGGGCAGGTCGGGGTGCTCCAGCCAGTGGTAGAGGCAGCGCCGCTTGAGCGCGTCGTGCACCTCGCGCGTCCGGTTCGACGTCAGCACCACCACCGGCGGCTGCGCGGCCCGGATGGTGCCGATCTCCGGGATGGTGATCTGGAAATCCGA
>DASSUA010000090.1:0-4836 GCA_035707525.1 Pseudonocardiaceae bacterium | reverse complement strand
AACGGTTCCAGCGCTTCCCCGTGGGCGGTGCGGGGCGCGCTGTCGAGCCAGTAGCCGATGTCATGGGACCAGTTCAGGTACTTGCCGGCGTGCGCCCCGTCCGTGATACGCCCGCTGCCTTCCTCGCGAACGGCTTCGGCGAAGCCGCCGGGATAGCGCCCGAGCGGTTCGTCGCGGTTCTTGCAGCCCCTGCGGACGCAGCCGGTGACCTCGACCGGATCGCCGCGATGGAAGGACTCGACGGCGGTGTAGTAGACGGTGACCAACCACGGCTTGCCCTCGACGAGCTCCGTCGCCGGCTTGCCGCAGGCGAGCAGCCCCGAACCGGCGCACACGCCGAGTGCGAGCGCCGACAGCCGCCTGGCCAGGCCGTTCACCGCTCGGGCACCTCCAGTACGTCGTACGGCGAGACGAACTCGTAGCCGAGCTCGCGGATGCCGTCGACGACCCGGCTGAGCATCTCCACGCCCAGGTACGGGTGGTAGAACGTGCTCGCCACCCCGTCGCGGACCACCGTCATCGCCTCGGCATTGGCGATGACGTCCTCTACCGTCCGCGCCGGATTGTTGTTGAAGGCCTGCGTGATGCTCGCCAGGTTCTCGGGCACCACGACGCTGCCGTACACATCACGCACCGGGTACGGGAAGAACTGCTGGAACATCTCTCCGGGCGGGCCACTCGCGTCGGCGCAGTTGCCCCTCGCACACATGCCGTCGAAATAGCTGCCCTGGTCATACCGGACCCCGAACATGTCGTGGACGGCGCGGTAGGCGTTCTCTGAAGCGGTGTAGTGCGGAAATTCGAAGATGTCGGGATCGGGCAACCCGACCCGGGCGAACTCGCCGCGTCCCGTGGACAGCCGCTGCGCCGCCCACGCCTGCGAGTCAGCCGGCACCGGGCCCTCGAGCCGCACGTTGTTCTGCGGGTCCAGGTGTGCCTCGTAGAACTCGTAATCCTCGGCGCTGGTGCCGGTGTAGGGATTGCGCAGGTCCTCGTACTGGTGCGAGTAACCGTGCATCAGAATCGTGGCACCGTGTTCCCGCGCGTACTTCAGGGCGTCGACCAGCTCGGGCTTGTCGACCAGGCGGTAGGCGGTGCTGCGGCCGCGGTTCGACGCACCGTGCGGGTCGCGGTAGAGCGGATAGACGGCCAGGGTGAACGGAATCCGCCGTTGCGAGAGCAGGTCGGCGACGGCGCGGATGTCGTTCGGGTTGCTGTTCGGGCCGACGTCCTCGATCCTGACCAGCGCGCGCCGCCGCTGCGGCGCTTCGGGCGCGACGGTCTGCAGGAGCAGGTCCGCGGCCGCCAGGTAGCGGTCGCCGGGCTCGGCGTAGGCGAACGCGACTTCCCCGACATAGGTCAGGTTCTCGGCGCGCACGGCCCAGGGCATCGTGGTGCCGTCGGCCCGGCGGGCCAGCCCCAGGACCTTGGCGGCCGCGGGATTGTCGACCCTGATGCGGGCGACCTCCTGGTCACCCTCGGCCCGGCGCTTGAGCAGGCGGCCGGCGTACTCGACGCCGGTGACCTTGTCCGGCCCGTAACCCTCGACCGACCAGCCCAGCCGGCGCGCCAGGGTCGGATCGGCCGCGAAGAACTGGTCGATCCCCGAGCCCAGCCACAGCACCGGCACGGCGCTGTCGGCGATGTCGGCGAGCAGGTACGGCGGAAGCGGGTCCGGGCCGACCGCGATGTGGATCATCGCCTGGTAGCTCCCGAGATCGCCGGGGCGGTACTGGTCGATCGGCCGCATCTCCCACGTTCCGCCGCGAGAGGCGAGGTTCGCCGCCTGCACGGCGTACTGGCGGCTCAGCAGCGCGTTCGGGCCGGCCTCGTGGTACAGCACGAGGATGCGCCGGGCCGGGTCGCCCCCCGGCCCGGGAGCACCGGGCGGCGCGGCGAGCCCGGCCAGCCTGGCCGGCCCGGTCAAGGGTGCCGCCGGGGGCGACTCCCTGATCGGTTCTCGGGCGGAGTTGCGCAGGACCGCCACGGTCAGTCCGACCATGGCGACCACGACCAGGCCGAAGACCACCAGCCGCAGACCGGCCGGCATGAGATGCCGCGGCTGGGTGACGCCGGGGTTCACGACGCCACCACCGTGAGCGCCGGACTTTCCGGCGGGGTCGGCACGAACGGAGCCGGCGGATCCAGCTGGTGGCCAAGCAGCCACGCCACCGCCTGCTCGGCCCGGTACCTGGCCCGCCCGTCGCCGAACGGGTTGCAGCCGCGCGGCGCCGGATGGCCGGGATCCCCGTTGAGCAGCGCCAGTGCCGTAGTCCGGATGGCATCCGGATCGGTGCCGACGAGGGTGGCGAAGCCGCTCTCCACCGCCTCCATCCGCTCGGTCACCTCGCGCAGCACCAGGATGGGAACGCCGAAGCTGGCGACCTCCTCCTGGATGCCGCCGGAGTCCGACAGCACCAGGGTTGCGCACTTGAGCACGCGCAGCAGGTCCACGTACTGCAGCGGCCCGGTAACCAGAACGCGTTCCAGCCCGCCGAGCGCACGGCGCACCTCGTCGCGCAGGGCGGGGTTGGGATGCGCGGGAAGCACCACCTCGACGTCCGGCACGGATCGCACGATGTCGGCGACGGCGGCAAGCACCTGCCTCATCGGCTCACCCCACGACTCCCGCCGGTGGAGGGTGGCCAGCACCAACCGGTTCTGCAGCGTGGCGGTCCGCTCGATCAGCGCCGAGACCCGCTCGTCGGCGAACCCGCTGCGACAGGAGGACGCGGCGATGGCGGCATCGACGATCGTGTTGCCGATCGTGATCACCTCTTGACCGGCGACGCCCTCCTCGGCAAGGTTCCGTTGCGCGGCCGGCGTCGGCGTCAGGTGCAGCGCGGCGATCTGCGCGACCAGCCGGCGGTTGCCCTCCTCGGGGAACGGGGCATCGAGGTTCCCCGACCGCAGCCCGGCCTCAAGGTGGGCCACCGGGATTCGCCGCCAGAAGGCGGTCAGCGCACCGGCCAGCGTTGTCGCCGTGTCGCCCTGGACGACGACCGCCGCCGGCTCCAGCCTGCCGAGCAGGGCGTCGAGCTCCGGTAGGAGCCGGCCCGCCAACTCGGCCTGCCCGCCGCCGTCGCGCGCCAGGTCCACCGTGACATCCGGTTCGAGCCCGAAGACCGACAGGGCCTGGTGGAACATGCTCGGATGCTGGCCGGAAGCGACTATCACCGGCCTAAGCCGGCCCAGCTCCCGCATTGCCGCCGCGACCGGCCCCAGTTTGAGCGCCTCAGGCCTGGTACCCCCGATCAGGCAGACCGGCCGCCGTTGCGGTTGGACATCCGCATCTCGAAAAAGGTCATAGGGCCGGGTAGGCCAGTCGAGCCCGTCCGACCGGATATCGGGATCAGTGCGCACGCCATCAACCTCGCAATTCATGCGCCAGCCGGGCAGCAGGCTCGTCGTACCGCGCGGCAGCCTTGATTAGCCGATTGGCGTTCACCTAATCGTTGGCGGCCTCCCAGAACGCAAGGCCTCGGGAAGCCACGGTCCAGGTTGCCTTACTACTGTTCATACCCAGCCGGGCGGGCGATAAACGGGACCGCCCCGGAACCCCGCCCCGGCGTCACCCGTATGGGCGCTGCTATCTGTCCGCTATAGGCGGATACTCCCGAGCCTCAGCACGGCCGAGCAGGCGCCGTATCGCCCCTGGTAGGCCGCGACCGCGGGTTAGCCGGCCCGCGCCGGGGTAGACCGGGTCTGTGAGCGCAACCGATACCGGTGGCCGGGGGTTGGGCCGCCGCATCGCCGGCCGGTACCGCCTTACCAGGCTGATCAACTCCGGCGGCAGCGGTTCGGTCTGGGCGGCCGTCGACGAGGTCCTCGGCCGGGAGGTCGCGATCAAGGACGTTGCCGCCTCCCCCTACCTCGACGGCCCCGACCGCCGGGCGGTACCGGAACACACCCTGCGCGAGGCACGTGCGGCAGGGCGGATCAACCACCCCGGCGTGGTGCTGGTGCACGACGTTGTCGAGCACGACGGGCGGCCCTGGATCGTCTTGCAGTTGGTCGACGCCCCCTCGCTGGCCGCGCTGGTCGAGCGCGACGGACCCCTCGCCCCACACCACGCCGCGGTCATCGGCCTGCAGCTGGCCGGCGCCCTGCGAGCCGCGCACGCCCGCGGCGTCACTCACCGCGACGTCAAGCCGTCAAACGTGCTCATCGACGGCGACCGCGTGGTGCTGACCGATTTCGGGATCGCGATGATCGAGGGCGAGGCCGCACTGTGCCCTCCCGGAACGCTGGTCGGCGCGCCGAGCTACATCGCGCCCGAATGCGTTCGTGGCGCACCGGCGACGCCGGCCTCCGATCTGTGGGCACTGGGCGCGACGCTGTACGCCGCCGTCGAGGGACGCGCACCGTTCCATCGAGACGACCCCATCGCCGCTCTCGCCGCCACGGCCACCGGCGAACCCGACCCACCGGGCCGGGCCGGGGTGCTCACTGCGCTCCTCACGCGGCTGCTTCACCGGGAGCCCGGCCGGCGACCAGACGCCGCGCAGGTCGAAAACGACCTTCGGCGGCTGGTCGCGGCGATCGACAACCGCGACGAACCGGTCGCAGATCCACCTCGCCCCGCCCGGCGGTCCGCACTCTCCGCGGCCGCCGCCGTGATCATTGCGCTCGTCACGGGCCTGGTGTCGCCGCCGCACCAGCTCGACGACGGCGGCCGGCAACCCCGGCCGTCGCTGGCCCAGAGTCTTCCCGCCGACGCCGGGCCGGCCCCTCGGATCCGGCAGCCGGTGACGGTCACCCCGCTCGGGGCGGCCGACGCGGGTAGGCCCACTCAGGTCCACCGCCCCGATCCGGCCGGCGGCCGCCGGCCCGGGA
>DASSUA010000089.1:0-5016 GCA_035707525.1 Pseudonocardiaceae bacterium | reverse complement strand
CCGCCGACCTGTTCGGCGATCGGCCGATCGACGTTTGGTTCTGGACCTCGGTGTGCGGCCTGGCGCTCGGCGGGATCGGCTACGCCGTCATGAGCTGGCAGCGGGCGGCCGCGCGCCGCGGGTCCCGGCTCGCGCAGACCGGCCTGACCGGCTAGGCCGTTCAGACGAATGCGCACCCCGAGCTAATACCGGGCTCGACTACACAAAGTGGCCACGCCGGTTCGCCGGCATGGCTCCATTCAGGTTATGCGCCACCCGAAACGGCGACAACCAACCACGACCTGTCATATCCTCCGGCGCAATTGACGATCTCGGATGTCGAATAGCAGCAAGGAGGGAGTCCGGTGGCGCAGTCGACGACCGGCGTGACCGTAATCATCATCCCGCAGCCAACTGTCAATGGACCGCTGCACATCGGTCACCTGTCCGGACCCTACCTCGCGGCCGACATCGCCGCCCGCGCCGCCCGCGCCAGGGGGCAACGGATGCTGGCCCTCGCCGGCGTTGACGTGCACCCGAACTACGTGCTCACCAAGGCCGAGAACCTCGGCGTCGACGTCGACGAGATGGTCGAGAGGTTCTGCACCCAGATCGTCACCGCCTTCGACCGCGGCCGAATCGGCTACGACGCATTTCTGGACCCCCGCGACGAACAATTCCAGCGCGCCGTGCTCAGCATGCTGACCGAGCTCGTCGAAAATGGCACGCTACCGATGGAGGAAGTGACCCTGCACCGGTGCTCGGAGTGCGGGCGGACGCTGCACCATTCGTACGTCGTCGGCCGGTGCCCGAATTGCGGCAGCGGTGCCAATGGGCTCTCCTGTGAACCGTGTGGCGGTTTCACCTCGTCGGCGACGCTGATCGAGGCGAGCTGCGCGCGCTGCGGCGGCGCCCCCGAGCCGATGGTGGCCACGGTGCCGGTGCTGCGCCTGGAGAACTACCGCGAGCGGCTGATCAGGGAGTGGATGCAGGCCGAGCTGCCCGGCCGGGTGCGCGGTGTCCTCGCGCGCTACCTGCACGAGCCGCTGCCCGACTACCCGGTCGCCTACCCCACGAACTGGGGCATCAAGGGCGAGGGCCGGCTCGCCGGCCTGCGCGTCGACTTCCCGGCCGAGCTGGGCTTCAGCTACCTGTACGGTCCCGCCAACGCGATGCGCCCGCAGGCGCGGGGCCTGTCCGAGTGGCTTGAGGTGTGGGGCGAAATCGACGGGCTCTGGCACTTCAACGGCATCGACAACACCTTCTACTTCGGGATTCTGTACCCCGCGATTTTCGCCGCCTGCGGGGTGCCCCGGCCGATGATGCGCGGTGCCACCGTCAACGAGCTCTACCTGCTGGAGGGCCGGAAGTTCTCGACCAGCCGCAACCACGCGCTTTGGGCCGACGAGTTCCTGGAGAGCGAGGACCCGGAACTCGTGCGGCTCTACCTTTCCTGGGACCGGCCCGACCGGTACGAGAGCAATTTCACAATGGCCGGCTACCGAACGTTCTGCGACATCGTCGTGCCGATGCTGGCCGGGGCGCCACCGGCCGGCCAGGCCCTGCCGCCCGTACTCGCCGAGGCCGAGCTGGAGCGGGCCGAGCTGGCGCTGAACCTCGCCGGGTTCGACTCGGCGCTCGCCGTTCGTGGCCTGATGTCCGCGCTCGCGGCCGGGATCGGGCACGACTCGGTGACGCTCGACGCGCTCACCGGCCGGGACCGCGAGCCAACCGAACCGGCCGAACCCGCGCCGGCGCGCCATCACGAGGCCCCGAGCCTGCCTCCGCCGGTCAGCGCGCCGGTCGAGTCCGATGGCGGCCAGCCGCCCGGAGCCGACCACAGTCAGCCGGCCGGAGCCGGTCACAGCCAGCCGCCCGGAACCGGCCACGGCCAGCCGGTCGGCGCCGGCCAGCCGGCAGCGGGCGACTGACGATGCGAGCGTGCGTGATCGGCGGCGGGCTGGCCGGCTCGCTGCTGGCCTGGCGGCTCGCCCGGAACAGCGGTTGGCGGATCGACCTGCTGCTCGGCACCGACGCACGCGCGGATGCGACGACGGCCTCCGGCGGCGCCGTGCGGGCCTTCGAGGCCGACCCCGCCCAGCGCCGGCTGGCAGTCGAGAGCATGGTCGAGCTGCTGGCCAGCCCGACGTTGCTGGAGTGGTCGGCGTTTCGCCGGGTCGACACGGTCTACGTACGGCGGCACGCCACGGAGCTCGACCTGACCGAGATCGAGGACGCGCTGCCCGGGTCGGCGCGGCTCGCCGACGCCGGTGAGCTCGCCTCGATGGGCCTGTTCGGGGAGCAGGCCGTCGTGGAGCGCGACGCCGGCTACACGTCGCCGGCGCGGCTGCGCGACAGCGCGCTCGCCGACGGTCCGGTTCGCGACCGGGTGTCGGTGCTGGCCGAGCCGGCCGGGCGGATCGAGCCGGCCGGCTCGGGCGCCGTGAGGTGCGAGGTGGCCGGGCGGCGCCGGGAGTACGACGCGGTCGTGGTCGCCGCGGGCGCGTGGAGCGCCGGGCTGCTGGAGCGCTCCGGCCTGCCCGCCGGCGGCTACCGCACCAAGTCGATCCAGTACGGGCTGTACCCGGCCGGCGGGGTCGTTCCGCCGACCGTCGTCGACGAGTCGAGCGGGCTGTACTGCCGGCCGGCGGCCGGTGGCGAGCTGCTGCTTGGCCTGCCGACGGACGAGTGGGACGTCGAGCCCGGGCGCACCGCCGTCACGCCCGCGCTGCACGAGGCGGCCGCCGAGGCGGCCCGGGAGCGGTTCCCCGCGCTGCGGCTCGGCCCGGCCAGGGTGCTCGTCGGCGCCGTCGACTGCTACACGGACCCGCCGGCCCTGCGGCTACGCCGGGTGGTCGACTCCGAGCACCAGTTGTTCACGTTCACCGGCGGTTCCGGTGGCTCGGTGAAGACCGCGCTTGCCGCGAGCCGCCGGGCCGCCGCCGAGCTTGTCGGGTCGACGCTGGCCCCGGTCGGCGATAACCGATCATTGTTCCGGGCCTGACTCCTGCCGACGCCGGCACGCCGAGGGGAGGCAAGGATGCTCGACGACCGACCGCACCTGCTCGTGGTGGCGACGGGCCTGCACATCTATCGCGAGTACCTGCTGAGCTCGATCGGCCGAAGCTACCGGGTGCACCTGCTGCTCGGCGCCGAGCCGACCTGGGAGCGCCAGTACGTCGACGGTTGGACCGTCGTGGCCGACTCGCTCGCCCGCGACGACCTGTGCGCGGCGGCCCGGCAGCTGGCGCAGCGCGATCCGGTGGCCGGCGTGCTGTGCTGGGACGAGCCGCGCATCCTGCTCAGTGCGCACGTGGCGGAGGCGCTCGGCCTGCCCGGGGGCGATCCGGGAATGGTGCTGCGCTGCCGGGACAAGCATCTGACGAGGCTGGCGCTCGACGCGGCCGGCGTTCCCCAGGCGCGCTCGGCGCTGGTGGCCACGGCGGACGAGGCGCTGGCGTTCGCCGAGCGGACCGGATACCCGGTGGTGCTCAAGCCGCGGGCGCTGGCCGCAAGCCTCGGCGTGGTGCGCGCGGACAACCCGGAGCAGCTCGCCGAGCGGTTCGCCTTCGCGCGCGACACCACGGTGCCGGGGGCGTGGGCGTACGACGTGATCGTGCTCGTCGAGCAGTTCCTGGACGGCCCCGAGATCAGCGTCGACTCGGCGGTGCACCGCGGCGAGGTGCTGCCGATGTTCGTGGCGCGAAAGCACCTCGGCTACCCGCCGTACTTCGAGGAGGTCGGCCACGTCGTGGACGCGGCCGACCCGCTGCTGCACGATCCGCGGGTCCTGGACGTCCTTGACCGCGCGCACCGGGCAATCGGCTTCACCGACGGCATGACCCACACCGAGCTCAAGCTCACCGCGGACGGTCCCAAGATCATCGAGGTGAACGCGCGGCTGGGCGGCGACATGATCCCCTACCTCGGGCTGCGCGCGAGCGGCATCGACCCCGGCCTCGCGGCGGCGGCCGTCTCGTGCGGGCGGCGGCCGGACCTGACGCCGGACCGGCGGCTGGTCGGCGCGATCCGGTTCCACTACGTCGACGCCGACGACACCACGATCGGCGCAATCGAGGTCGATCCGGCCGCGCTGCCGCCCGACACCGAGTTCGTCACGCTGGCCAGGCCCGGCGACGTGATGTCCCCGCCGCCCAAGGGCAGCACGTTCGGCCGGATCGCGTTCACGATCGCGGTCGCCGGTTCCCCGCCCGACGCCCTGGCCGCCCTGGACGCCGCCGAGCGGGCCGTCGTAGTGAGGCCCGCCAGCGCCGCGCACCCCGCCGGCGCGGCCAGCTGAGCGGTCCCGCCTTACGGGTTGAGCTCCGCGATCCGCCGCCGGGCGACCTGCAGCGACTCCGGCTCGGCCGTGCCGGCCTCGACGTCCGGCGCCGGCACCGGCGACCCGGTGACGGTGTGCAGCGGCAGCACGCCGGCCCACGCCCGCGGGCGGCCGGGCAGCGCCGGCTCCGGCGGGTCCTCCTCGCTCGGAGGGCCGGTGCGGATCTTCACCGACGCCTCCGCCAGCGGCAGCTCCAGCACGAGCGTGGCGGCGAGCTCCTTGCCGTTCGGTTCCCGGACCTCGTCCCAGCGGCCGGGCATGAGCCGCTCGGCGAGCAGCCGCAACGCGCGCGGCTTCGCCTCGTCGCGAACCGGGCTGGCCTGGCCGAACACGACCACGGAGCGGTAGTTCATCGACGAGTCGAACAGCGACCGCGCGTACACCAGGCCGTCCAGCAGCGTGACGCCCACCGCGACCGGCGCCCCGGCCGCCGCCTTGCGCAGCAGCCCGCCGCCGGTCGAGCCGTGGATCAGCAGCCGGTCATCGTCGCGCGCGTAGCCCACGGGCAGCACGACCGGCAGGCCGCCGTCGCACAGCGCCACGTGCGCGACCAGGCCCGCGTCGAGCACCTCGTAGAGCACTTGGCGATCGGTGACCTGGCGGTAGGGCAGGCGGGTGACCTTCGTGCGCGCGGTGACCTCGAGCATGCCGCCGACGCTAGCCGGAGCGGGCGGCCGGCGGCAGCCACACCAGGG
>DASSUA010000088.1:0-4858 GCA_035707525.1 Pseudonocardiaceae bacterium | reverse complement strand
GGTAGACGTGTACGCGGATCCGGAACCGTTCACGGCCTTCGCCACCGGCGGCGGCAATGTGGGCCTGTACCGGGCGGCGCACGAGGCGCTTCGGCGCGTCTACCACGGGCACGGGCCGATCCGGCTGCTGGACATCGGCTGCGGCGAGGGCCATGCCCTGCTGCCCGCGCTGACCCCGCAGGTCGTCGAGGTCGACGCGGTGGAGCCGGCCGAGCAGCGCCTGGCTCTGGTGGCCGCGGAGCTCAGCAGGCGCGGGGTCCGGCACCGGGCGCACGCTTGCACTGTGCAGGAGTTCACCGACGGCAACGCCGCCGGGCGATGGGACCTGGCCCAGGAGACCTTCGCCCTGCTGACCCTGTCACGGGCCGAGCGGGTCGAGCTGTTCACCTGGCTGCGCCCGCGGACCGAACGGCTCGCGCTGATCGAGTTCGACGTGCCCGAGCTGGGTCACGGCGCGCAACCACGGCGCTTCCGGTACCTGGTCGACGCCTACGAACGCGGCCTGCGCGAGTACGACGGCACCCGCGAGCTCGTCGCGCAGGGTTTCCTCGTGCCGGTGCTGCTCGACACGCTCAGCGAGGCCGGCCAGGCCCACGCCGAACAGCCGATCGGGGCCTGGGTGCACGACCTGGCCGCTGCCGGCTTCGAACCCCGGCCGCCCGAACACGTCTACGACTACTGGTGGGCGCCGGCGTACCTGGTCACGGCAACCTGAGTCGATGGTCGGAGAGCTTGCGGCCTCGGCGACAGCGGCGGCGTGGGGCGCCGCGGACTACTGCGGTGGCAAGGCCAGCCGCCGGGCCAGCGCGGCCGCCGTTGTCGTGGTGTCCCAGCTGGCCAGCCTGCCGCTGCTGGCAATCGCGCTGCTGGTGATCGGGATCGGCTGGCCGGGGGCGCCGGCGATCGGCTGGGGCTTCCTGGCCGGCGTGTCCGGCGGTGCCGGGCTGGTGCTGCTCTACCGCGCGCTGGCCACCGGCGTGATGAGCGTCGTGGCGCCCACCACCGCCGTCACGGCGGCGTCGATCCCGCTCGTAGTCGGGCTGCTCTCCGACCGCTCACCCGGGGCGGTCGCGCTGACCGGGGCGGCCATGGCGGTCGTGGCGATCGGGTTGGTGTCGGTGTCGCCCGCCCACCACCGGATCGCCAGGCCCACCCGCACCGTGGCGCTCGCGCTTGCCGCCGGGGTGGCGTTCGGCCTGTTCTACGTCCTGCTCGCCCCGGTGCCGGCGGGTGCGGGCCTGTGGCCGCTGGCCGGCGTCCGGGCCGGTTCGCTGCTGTCGGCCCTGGTCGTGGTCGCCCCGGCGGCCGCATCGCTTCGGCTGACCCGCGACACACTGCCGTGGGTGGTCGGAGCCGGAGCGCTCGACATCGGCGCGAACGCGGCCTTCCTCGCGGCTGTGTACAACGGCCAGCTCAGCGTGGTCGGGCCGATCGCGTCGCTGTACCCGGCCGGCACCGTGCTGCTCGCTCTGATCGTGGACCGGGAACGGCTGCGGCCGATGCAGTCGCTCGCTCTCGGCCTGGCCGGGGTCGCCCTGGTGCTGACCCATCTTGGCTGATTGAACGCTGATTCAAGGGAGGAAACGGCGATGGCGCTGGATCTGGCGGTTGTGCGCGGTTACCTGGAGCGCGTGGACACCACGGCCATCTGTGACGCCGCCAAGCAGACGCGCGTGCTGTCCGACGCGCTGCGGTGCCGGTCGCGGGAGCCGCGCCTGTGCGGGCCGGCGTTCACGGTGCGGTGCCGCGACGACTTCTTCCCGGTCGCCCGCGCCGTGGAGCTGGCGGCGCCGGGGAGCGTGATCGTCGTGGACGGGGGCGGCGGCACCACCGCCCTCGGCGGTGAGCTGTTCGCCAGGGCGGCCTGGGTGCGCAACCTGGCCGGCCTGGTCGTCGATGGCGGGTACCGGGACCTCGGCTATGTCGCCTCGTGCCCGCTGCCGGTCTACAGCCGCCAGGTGACCCCGATGGCGGGCTCCGCGAAGCGGCTGGGCGAGCTGCAGGTGAGGATCAGCTGCGGCGGCGTGCCGGTGTCCCCCGGCGATCTGGTGATCGCCGACATCGAGGGCATCGTCGTGCTGGATCCGGCGACCGCCATCGACGTGCTCGCCGCCGCCGCTGAGGTCAAGGCGACCGAGTCGCGGGCGATCACCAGCCTGGAGCGGGGCGGCACGCTGCTCGACTGCCTCAACGTCACCGAGCACACCGAACGCCTTGAGCAGGGCGAACCGACCACCCTTCGCTTCACGGTCTGAACCGGCTCGGACGGCCGGTTCGCCGCGTTCACCCTCCCGGCGCGTGGGCGTCATTCGGTCCTGGTAGCGACGCGAATGACGCCCACGCTCCAGTGGCGGGCGGACCTGGGTGGACCCCACTTAGGTCATTGGGCTCCACCAGGTGCATCTGGGATCGGTCACGAACGGTTTGTCGAAGATTCCGGTGACCCTGGCCTGCACGTTCGACCATTCCGGCAGCGATCGGTTGGGATTGCGGCTGAAGCCGCCGCCGGGCGGGATGCTGTCCGGAGAGAACGCGGCCCAGTTCTGCGCGCCGTCCTGGTACAGGTACAGGTCGACGTTGTTCTGGTTACCCAAGTTACCGTCGGTGCCGAACGGGTTGTTGCGGATTACTCCGGTCATTTCGTACCAGTAGTGCCAAGCACCGTTCACCGAGTATGAGGCGGCGGTGTCCAACCAGATGGTGAGATAGTTGTTCCCGTAGCACCGGCCGTAGTGCGTTACCGCGTTCGCCGGCGTTATCGACAGCACGAGCCCGACGCACGTGAGAAACACGACCGCGGCGCTCCTGAGCAGTCTGGTCATTGTGTTGTCCCTTTCCGGTATCCGGGCGATGCCCGCCGGCCAGGATCGCCGAGCGCCGGACCGCCGCTGTATGGGGGAAATCACCCATGTCGGTGCCGGCCCGGTCCGGCGAAGGCTGGGCGCCGGCGGGAGGTCGACAATGAGTGTTCGTTGGTGGCTGGTGCTGGCGGCGGCGGTGGTTGCGGTGGCGGCGGCGACGGCATATGCGGGCCCGGTACGGGAGTCGCGAGCCGCGAACCCGTCGCAGGAGCCGCGGGCGGTACTCATCGACGCGGACGAGTACGGCGCCATCGTCATCGACGGGCGTGAGCGCGCGGCGTTCGGCGTGAACCGGGATGGCAGCGTGGCGTGGCGCAGCGACCTGCAGCCGACGTCCCCGGTGCCCGTCTCGTGCCTGGAGCGCTGCCCGGACGCGGTGCTCTCCGGCAGCGCGGCGTCGATCAACTCGGACGACGTGGCCGATCCCGATCCAGTGGCGATCATCGATGGGCGGCGCCGCGACCTCGCCAGGCCGGCCGGCGGCGGGTCGCAAGCGGCGGCGGTCAAGCGGCAGGTGCTGGCCGCCCGTACCGCCGACGACTACCTGCTGGCCACCGTCGACGGGGCCGGCCGGGCGCAGCTCGTTGAGTACCGATCGGGTGCCTTGCACCGGGTTCCGGTCGGCGGGACCCGCACGACGTGGGCCACCGACGCCTCCAGCCGGCACGCGCTCGCCGTTACCACGATCGCCGCCGGCCGCGGTCAGGCGCGCTGGTTCGACCGCACCGCCGACGGGTGGCGGCCAGCCGGCCCGGCGATTCCGGTCGCGGGCAGCGGCTCGTGTGTCGCGCCGGGCGGGCGGCAGGCGATCCTGCTCGGTCAGCGACCGCAACTGATCGACCGGCACGGCGGGCTGGTCCCGCTCTCCGGCCTGAACACCGCCGGTACCTGCGCCTTCGCCGCAACCGGCGGCATCGTCGGAGAGCTGCTGGCGCGGCCCGAAGGCCCGCGGTCCCGGCTCCGCGCCTTCGACTCGGCGGGCGCGACCACCTGGGCGGTGGACGTGGCCGAGGCGGCCCGTGTGACGGCCGACCCGGCGCGATCGCGGGTGGCGTTCGTCGCCGGTGGCAAGCTGCGCGAACTCGACCCTCGCACGGGGGCCGAGCTGCGCACGATTCCGGGAACGCGGGCCGCGCGCTACGTCGGCGGCTCGCTGGTGGTGGTTACCACGGCGGCGGCCCCGGTACCCGCGCTGGCCTGGCTGGACTAGCCGACTGATCACGCGAAGGTCGCTGACGCGAGAAGCCGGCGGCCGGCACTTGTTCGGCGGCACCAACCGGCCCGTCGCGGAGCGAATGACGCCCACGGAGGCCAATCCCCGGCCAATCCCTGCGAGGGGTGGTTCCGGGTGATGACCCGGTCTCGGCCGCGTGGCTGGGGCTGGCGCCTGGGCCATGATCGCTGTTTCGGTGCCATTGACCGCGCTCAGCGCGGCTAGTGCGGTGACCATGAACGTTTGCCGGGTTGGTTAGGCGGCTTGGGGTCGTGGTCGGCCCCAGCGTTGGTGGCGTTGGCTGCGTGCTCGGGCGCGTTCGCGGCGTTGGGCGGCCAGGATGTCGGGGTGGCGGTTGTTGGCGTTGCGCCAGCGCAGGTAGGCCTGCAGCCTTCTGGCCAGGGTGGGGTGGTTGGGGTGGTCGGAGTTGGCCATGGTGAACTGCCGCAGCGGCCCGAACTGGGCTTCGATCGGATTCGCCCAGGAGGCATTGGTGGGGGTGAGGCAGAGTTCGACCTTGTGACGGCGGCACCAGGTTCGGATGGCTGGGGTGGTGTTGGCTGACAGGTTGTCGCAGATGAGGTAGATGGGGGCGCCGTCGGGGCGGGCGGCCCGGATCGATTTGATCGCGGTCAGGGTGTGCGCGCCGCCTTTGTGTTCGTGGGTGATGCCCCACAGGCGGTCTTCGGCCAGGCTGTAGCAGCCGTGGAAGTAGCGCACCCCGTGGGTGCGGTGGTAGGTGGCGCGCAGCCGGTCCGGGTGTCGTTTGGTCGCCCAGCAGCTG
>DASSUA010000087.1:0-6119 GCA_035707525.1 Pseudonocardiaceae bacterium | reverse complement strand
CGTAGATGTGGTACGCCTCGGAGGAGCCGATGCCGTCGACCACGTCGACGCCGAACGTCTCGGTCCAGCGGCGGTGCAGCTGCTCCGGCAGCGCCTCCCCGGCCGAAGTGCACAGCCGCAGGCAGCTCAGGTCCTGGGCGGCGGCGTCCGGGTGGGCCACCATCGCGCTCATCATGGTCGGCACGTTGACCAGGATCGTCGGGCGGTACTGGGCGATCAGCCGGAAGATCCGATCGGGGGTGCTTCGCTCGGCGAAGGCGATCCCGGCCCCGCCCACCCCGAACGGGTACAGCGCGGTCAGGTCGCGCGCGTAGCCGAAGAACAGCTTCGGCACCGGCAGCACGACGTCGTCGGCGCGGATGTCCAGCACGCCCCTGGCATACCAGTCGAACGAGAGCACCGGGCTGTGCATCGGGTGCACGCACGCCTTGGGCGCTCCCGTGCTACCGGTGGTGAACTTCCAGATCGCCACGTCGTCGCGAGTCGTCGGCGCCGGCTGCAGCTCGGTCGGCGCCTGCGAGGCGAGCGCGTCGAAGTCGAGCTCGTTTCCGCGCAGCTCGACGCCGCCGGCCGTTGCGCCGGTGACCAGCAGGTGTCGCAGGTGCCGGGCCTCGGTGGCGGCGGTCCGGACGTTGGCCAGCGTCGTCGGGTCGACCACGACGACCTCGGCCTCGGTGTACTCCAGGTAGTAGGCGTAGTCCTTGGGCTGCAGGTAGGTGTAGACCTCGGCGGTGACGGCGCCGATCTTCTGCACCGCGTACCAGGTCGCCACGAACTCCAGGCCGTCGCCGCACGCCAGCAGCACCCGCTGCCCGCGCCGCACACCCAGCTCGTGCAGGACGTTCCCGATCCGGTTGACCGTCGTGGCCAGCTCGTCGTAGCTGATCCGGCAGCCGTCGGCGATCAGCGCGGTGCGCGCGCCTCGCCCCTCGGCGACGTTGCGGTCGACGAAGTAGCTGGCGACGTTGAACTGGTACGGAATGTCCTGGTAGCGAAGCACCGCCGTCTGCCTCCCATGTCTGTCCATGCAAAGCCTGGTGATCGCAGCCCGTCAGCACAACCGCCGGCGCCGCTACGTACGTAACGTACTTGACGTACTTAGGTTCGGCGCTCACGCTTGGCCGGTGAGCGGAGTGCGGTTCGACAGCTACAGCGAGGCCCGTGCGCATCTGAAGGACCTGCTGGACGCGGCCGCTCGCGGACAGGTCGCCACGGTGCGGCGGGAGTCCACCAGGGCGGCTGTCGTCGACGCGGAGCGGCTGCGCCATCTCCTGGTATCGGTGTGTCCCTCGGGTGCGCAGGTCGTGTCAGAGGCGGGTGGGTGGTCGGTGTTCATTCCCGGTCTCCCCGTCGCGGCTGACGCAAGCACCTTCGACGAGGCGATCCAGGAGATGGTCGATGCGCTGCGCGAGTACGCGGAGGATTGGCAGGACCGCCTGCTGGACGCGCCGAACCATCGGGAGAACTGGGGTCTGGTTCAGCTGATCTGTCTGAGTGACGACGAGCAGCTGCGCAGCTGGCTTGTCGGCTCACGCCGGTGAGCTGGCCGCGGGCGACCCGGAAGGACCATGAGCGGTTCTGCCGGGTCGAGGACTGGAAGTGCGTGCGCGACGCGCGCGGTCGCGGCGGGACCCATCACGTCACCTACGAGCTGGCGCTGACCGACGGTCGCGTACTGCGCACGCGGATCTCGCACCCCGTGGACCGGACCGGCTACGGCCGGGGGATGTGGGCGCACATCCTGCGGGATCAGCTTCAGGTCGAGGAGGCCGAGTTCTGGGCGTGCGTGCGCGACGGGGTCAAGCCGGGCCGCGGCCTGCCGGCGATACCGGCCGGCGCGTTGCCGGCCGAGCTGGTCTACCTGCTGATCAGCAGGGTGGGCCTGGCCGAGGCCGAGGTCGCCGCGATGAGCCGGGACGAGGCGATCGCGAGGCTGCAGCGGTTCTGGTCCGGAAGCTGATCAGTACCGCGTCGGGTCGGTCAGGTGGGTCGCCAGCCGGCGGCACAGCTCGGCCAGGTCGGCCTCGGTGCCGCGCGGGGCGTCGGGCCAGTCGTGGCTGGCCAGCCAGCCGATCTCGGCCGGCGTGCCGGGGTGGCGGGCGATCAGGTGCTGGTGGAAGTGCGGCACGCCGGTGCCGATCACGGCGGCGAAGACGTGCTCGGCGGACAGCTCGGCGCGCAGGCCCCGGGCCAGCCGGGCGGCGGAGACGCCCACGTCGGCGGCCTCGGGGTCGGTCAGCGAGTCGAGGTAGGGGGCGTGGCGGATGGTCTCGATGAACAGGTGCCCGAGCACCGCGGTGCCGTCCTCGTCGGTCGGCCGGTGGTACACGATGACGTGCTCGCCGGTCCATACGAGCGGTCCCTTGAGCGGTCCGTCGCCGCGGTGCTTGGCGCAGATGGTGCAGGCCTCGGTCATGACCGCCATATCCTTTATGTTCCAAACGAAATTGTCGGGGCTCGACGTTAGACTCTGCGCGACGTGAGCTCGCAGCAGGCAGCCATCCGGATCGAGGCGGCGGCGGAGAACAACCTCCGCGAGGTCGACGTGGCATTCGGCGGCGGGATCACCGCGGTGGTCGGGGTGTCCGGCTCGGGCAAGTCGTCGCTGGTGTTCGACACGCTCCACCACGAGTCGCGGCGGCGGTTCCTGGAGACGCTGGCCCTGGGATCTCCGGCGCTGCGGATGCGGCCGGCCAGGGTGCGGGCGATCCACGGCCTGCGGCCGAGCGTCGCGGTCGGGCAGAACGTGCTCAACCGCAACCCGCAGTCGACGCTGGCCACCGCCGTCGGCGTGCACCCGTTCCTGCGGGTGCTGTTCGCCCGGTTCGCGCGGCGGCTGTGCGCCGGGTGCGGAGCGCAGACCGTCACCGCGCCGATCGAGGCCCAGCTGACCGAGCTGCGCGGGCTGGCCGCCGCCGGGCCGGTCGAGGTGGTGGCGCCGCTCGTGCGCGGGGTGCCCGGTTCGCACCGGCGGCTTGTCGGGCACCTGGCGGAGGCGTTCGGGCCGGAGGCGGTCGAGGTGGACGGGCGGCCGTGGGACGGGGCCGCGCTGGATGCCCCCCGGCCGCACGACATCGCCGTGCTGGTCGGCACCGCCGGGCCCGGCGCGGGCGCGGCGCGGCTGCGGGAGCTGCTCGACGGGGTCGCCGCGCTGGGCTGCGTGCAGGTCCTGTTCCGGGGTGACGGGCGGCGGCTGGCGCTGTCCAGGGCGCCGCTGTGTGCCGGGTGCGGGGCGCCGCTGCCGGTGGCGAGACCGCAGGACTTCCGCACCGGGGAGCCGGCGGTTGGCGGGTACCGGCTGGCCGGGCGCACGCTCGCGGAACTGCTCGCGCTGAACGTCGACGCCGCGGCCGCGGCGGTCGAGGAGGCCGAGCTGCCGGCGGGGGCGGCGCCGGTCGTGGAGCACGTACGGCGGCGGCTGGCCGCGCTGGCCGCGCTCGATCTCGGTTACCTGACGCTGGACCGGCCGTCGCCGACGCTGTCGCGCGGGGAGGCGCAGCGGGTGCGGCTCGCGGTGATCCTCGCCAACGGGATCGAGGACGTGCTGCACGTTGTGGACGAGCCGACGATCGGCCTGGACGCCGGGCAGGTCGGGCGGTTGCTCGGCGAGCTGGGCCGGCTGCGCGGCCCCGTCGTGCTGGTCGAGCACGACCGGTTCGCGGTGGCGCGGGCCGACCAGGTGGTCGAGCTTGGCCCGGCGGCCGGCCCCGGTGGCGGGCTCGTGGTGTTCGACGGGACGCCGGCCGGTCTGTGGGCCGCGGACACCGCGTCGGGCCGCTGGTTCTCCGGGCGCGAACGGGTCGACCACGGCGGGGGAGCACTTGAGGTACCGGCCGAACGGCTCGCCGTTCGGGGCGCGAACCGGCACAACCTGGCCGGCTTCGACTGCGAGTTCCCGGTCGGGGCGCTCACGGTCGTCACCGGGCCCTCCGGCGCCGGCAAGACGACGCTCGTGCGCGACGTGCTGGTCGAGTCGTTGCGGGCCGGCGAGCCGGTCGGGTGCGCGGCGCTGGCCGGGCCACGGCTCAAGCCGATCTTCGTGGACCAGTCGCCGATCGGGCGCAACCCGCGCTCCAACCCGGCCACCTACACCGGGCTCGCCGAGCGCATCCGGGCACTGTTCGCGGCGGCGACCGACCTGCCGGGCAGCGCGTTCTCCTTCAACCGGCGCGAGGGGGCCTGCCCGGACTGCGATGGGATGGGTGCGGTCGAGGTCAGGATGCGCTACCTGGCCTCGGAGTGGATGACGTGCGAGGGCTGCCGGGGCGAGCGCTTCGGCGCGGACGTCCTGGCCGCCGCCGTCGGGTTCCCGGACGGCCGGTCGCGCACTGTGGCCGACGTCTACCGGCTCACCGCCGCCGACGCGGCGCCGCTGTTCCACGGGGATCCCCGGGCGCGGCGCATCCTCGGCTCGCTGCTCGACGTGGGCCTGGGCTACCTGCAGCTCGGCCAGCCGTCGCCGACGCTGTCCGGTGGCGAGGCGCAGCGGGTCAAGCTGGCCAAACAGCTCGCCGTGGCCAAGCCGGGGCAGCTGGTGTTCCTCGACGAGCCGACCACCGGGCTGCATCCGGCCAACCTGTCGCGGCTGCTGTCGGTGCTGCGCACGCTCACCGGCCAGGGCTGCACGGTCGTCGTCGTCGAGCACAACCCGGACGTGGTCGCCGCCGCGGACTGGGTGGTGCGGCTCGGCCCGGCCGGCGGTCCCGAAGGCGGGCGGCTGCTTTCGGCCGGGCCGATCGGATCCAGCCCGGCGGCGGATCCACCGGTGCCGCGGGCGCAACCACGCGCGCAGCGGCGCGGCCTGGATGAGATCCGGGTAGTGGCGGCCAGCGCGAACAACCTTCGCGGGGTGTCGGTCGCGTTCCCCAAGGAGGAGATCAGCGCCGTCGTCGGCGTATCCGGGTCCGGCAAGTCCTCGCTGGTGCGCGACGTGCTCGAGGCCGAGGCGACCCGGCGGCTGCTGGAGTGCCTGTCGATGTACGAGCGGCAGTCGGTGCGGGAGGGCCCGCAGGCGCGGGTCGAATCGGTCGTCGGGCTCGGCCCGACCGTCGCGATCGGCTCCCAGCGCGGGCTGGCCAACCCGCGCAGCACGGTCGGCGCCGCCACCGAGCTGTCGTTCCACCTCGGCGTGCTGCTGTCCTACGCGGGCGCCCGGGCATGCCCGTCGTGCGCGGCGGCCGAGCGGATGCGGCGGGCGGGGCCGGCACCGGACGCGCCATGGCGTTGCACCGAATGCGGGGCCGACGGCGAGCCGGCGCCGCCGGCCGACTTCTCGCCGTCGACCTACGATGCGGCGTGTCTACGCTGCCACGGCCTTGGCACGGTGTCGCAGCCGCGGGTGGAGCGGCTGATCGCCGACCCGGACCGGCCGATCTGCGCCGGGGCGCTGTACTCGCCGGGCTTCTTCCCGGAGTCGTACCTGTCCAAGCCGGCCAACGGCGGCTACTGGATGCTGCGGGCGCTCGGCGAGCGGTACGGCTTCGACCCGTTCGGCACGCCGTGGCGGCGGCTGCCGGAGCCGGCGCGGGAGGCGTTCCTGTTCGGCGAGGAGCAGGTGAGGCTGTCACCAAGCGCCAGCCGGATGGCCTCGCGCACGGTCACCTGGCGGGGCCTGTTCCGGATCTTCGCCAGCTGGGACGCCGGCGGCCTCTACACCGAGCACGTCGAGTGCCCGGACTGCCGCGGCGGCCGGCTGCTGCCGCGGTTTCTGGACGTGCACGTCGCCGGCCGCAACCGCCACTGGCTGCACCACGAGCCGGTTGCCGCGGTCGCCAGCGCGCTCGCGCCGGTCCGGATGCCGGCCGGGGCGCCGGGCTGGGCCGGCCGGTCGCTGACCGTGGTGCGGCGGCGGCTGGCGTTCCTGCGGCGCGCCGGGCTCGGCTACCTGCACCTGGACCGGCTGTCCTCGACGCTGTCGGCGGGCGAGGTGCAGCGGGTGCGCCTGGCGTCGCTGCTCGGCGCCGAGCTGACCGGCCTGACCGTGCTGCTGGACGAGCCCTCGCGCGGCTTGCATCCGAGCGAGGTGGATGCGCTCGGCGCGGCGCTGGCCGAACTGCGCGACGGCGGCAACACCGTCGTGCTCGTCGACCACGACCGGCACCTGGTGGCCCGCGCCGGGC
>DASSUA010000086.1:0-2648 GCA_035707525.1 Pseudonocardiaceae bacterium | reverse complement strand
TCGACCCGGTCGCGCTGGCCGCCGGCGGCACGCTGCTGTTCATCGGAACGTGGAGGTACCTGGTCTACATCGGACCGGCGTGGTCCCCGGGGCGGACCGGTTGCCCGCGCTGCCTGCTGACCAGGACGGTGAACTCGCCGTTCGGCCCCGACCGGTCGGGTGCGCACCGGCCGCCGTCGTCCCCACGGGAGGCCGGCGCGATCGCGGCGGGACCGGGAATGCTGCGCCAGATCGAGCTGTACGCCCGGGCCGCGCAGGCCGTGGCGGCGGCGGACCTGACCGGTTCGGTGCTGGTGATGGACGCCTCGACCGGAAAGCTGGAGCGGCAGCCGCTGCTGCCGGACAGCACCTGCCCGGTGTGCGCGCTCCCCGGCACGGACACGCTGCCGGCCTTCACCGCCCCGCAAGTGCCGCTGACCAAGCTCGCACCGGCAACCCTGCGCACCGCGCGGCCCGATGCCGAGGCGTTGCGGCGGGAGTACCTGTTCGCCGGCATCGGGCTGTTCAAGCAGCTGCGGCAGGACCTGCAAAGCCCGTTCGGGGCGTGCTCGGTCGAGCTGCCGAGCCGGTGGGGGGCGCGGGAGCCGGCGATCGGCAGGGCGCCGAACTACCGCGACAGCCGCACGATCGCCGTGCTCGAGGGCCTGGAGCGCTACGCCGGCCTGCACCGGGGCGCGCGCGTCGCGGCGGTGCGCGCCCCGTACGCCGAGGTCGCCGCGCGGGCGGTCTACCCGCCGGCGCTGGGCACCCACCCCGAGGAGTCCTACCGCTGCGAGGGCTTCCGCTACCGGCCGTTCCACCCCGACACCGAGATCGACTGGGTGTGGGCCTACTCGTACCGCCGGCGTGACCGGGTGCTGCTGCCGGAGCGGGCGGCCTACTGGGGCCCGCGCCACGACGGCGAGATCTCGTTTTACCACGACACCTCGAACGGCTGCGCGCTCGGCAGCTCGCCGGAAGAGGCGATCCTGCACGGCCTGCGGGAGGTGGCCGAGCGCGACTCGTTCCTGCTCACCTGGTACCGCCGGCTTGCGCTCCCCGAAGTGATCATGGACGGCGACGGGTGCGGCCGGGTGGCCGAGCTGCTGCGCAGGGCACGCCTGTTCACCGGCTTCGAGTTCCGCTGCTTCCTGTCCACCATGGAATACGGGATGCCCAGCGTCTGGCTCACGGCCGAAAACACGCGCAGCCGAGGTCCGGCCGTGTTCGCGGGCTCCGGCGCCCACCCCGACCCGGTGCAGGCCGTGGCCGGCGGGCTGTACGAGCTGGTGGGGATCATCCTGGCCACCAGGCACGGCTTCGAGCAGCGCCGGGCCGAGGCACTGCGGATGCTCGACGATCCGAGGCTGATCCGGCGCATGCCCGACCATTCGCTGGTCGGGGCGCTGCCGCAGGCGCGGGCACGGTTCTCGTTCCTGCTCGACGCCGAGCACGAACGGATCCCGCTGGGGCAGGTGCCTTCGACGGTGCGAACCGGCGAGGCCGACCTGCGGGCCGATCTCGACGCCGCGATCGGCGGGATGCTCGACGCCGGGCTGGACGTGCTCGCCGTCGACCAGACCACCTCGGAGCTGCGGCGAAACGGCCTGCACTGCGTGCGGGTCGTGGTGCCTGGACTGGCGCCGATGACCTTTGGCCACCTGAACCGGCGCACCAGGAACCTGCCCAGGCTCACCGAGGGCACCTCGCTGCCGTACCGCGACCAGCTCGAGCCGGGAGAGGAGGTCGGATGCACACCGCACCCCTTCCCGTGAGCCGGCCGTCGGCAACCGCTGCGAAGGCATTCGATGCCGAGGCGGCCTACGAGTACGCGTCCAGCCTGTTGCTGCGCCCGACCGAGGTGAATCCGCCCGGCTGGCGGGTCGACTGGGCCGACGGCCCGTGGCCGGTCACCGTGCGCACTCGCGGCCGGCGGATCGCGCTGGGCGGTGACCGAGGCGATCCGCTGCTGCGGGCGGCCGGCAGGATCTTGTTCCTGACGTTCGCGGTGACCGCCGTGCGGTTCGACCCGGCCGCCGGCCTCGCCGCCACGCCGGACAACCCGGTCCCGCACCGCAAGCAGACCCCGTTCACGATGCGCCGGCCCATCCCGTCGGGCGGATCGATGTACCCCACCGAGGCGTACCTGCTGCTCGCCGACCGGTCAGAGGTGCTGCACTACGACCCGTACCGGCACGAGCTGGTCGACCTCGGGCGGCCATTGCCGGCTGTGCTCAACGGGACGACCCTGCTCAACGGGACGACCCTGCCCGACGGGCCGCCCGCCGCCGTGCTCGTGCTGACCTACCGGTTCTGGAAGAACGCCTACAAGTACGGAGAGTTCGCCTGCCGGCTCGGACCGGTCGACGCCGGCGTCGCGCTCGGCAGGGCGTTGCGGCTCGCCGTGGCCGGGTTCGGCCCGGTGGCAGTGCCGGCCGACTTCGACGATGAGGCAGTCAACGCCTGCATCGGCATAGACGGCACCGACGAGACCACCTACGCGGTCCTCACCCTGGGCGCAGGCGTGGCTCCTGGCACCGACCGTCGTCCCCGCACCGCGGCGGATGCCGCCCGGGCCGCCGAGCCGGCCGTGCTGGAACGCTCGGGCCGGATCACGCGGTTGGCCCGGTTCGACGCCATGCAGGCGGCCATGCGGGCCCGGCCGGGAG
>DASSUA010000085.1:0-2339 GCA_035707525.1 Pseudonocardiaceae bacterium | reverse complement strand
CAGCTCCTCGCCAAGCTCGAGGACGACAGCGGCCGGCGCATCCGCGCCGCGGCCGCGTTCCAGCGGTTCGCCAGCACCGGCCTGCTGGCCACGGCCCTGCCCGCGTTGGACCTGCCTGACTCGGCGACGCCGTGGGCGCCGGACCCGGCCGTGCGGCTGGCACGGCGGGTCGAGCAGGCCCTGGTCGAGGTCGATGCCGACGACCCGACGTGGGAGCGGGTCCAGCAAGAGCTCACCCATCGCTTCAAGGAGCTGGCAGAGGCGCTCACCCGCTACGGGCACGAGACCACCGCCGACCTCGCCGAGGACCGTTTCGTGGTCGTCGTGATCTTCCAGGGCCAGCGCCGTACCCCGGACCAGCTCGTCGGCCTGCTCGGTGAGGAGATCGACCACCGCGAGCGGGTGCTCAGCGCCAAGGAGCGGGAGCTGCTGGAGGAGCATCTCGTCAACGAGGTCGCCAGCCACCTCCAGGAGCTGATCGTCGACGCCGATCATCAGGTCCAGGAGATGAACGCCGAGCTGGAGGAGCGGCCGACCAGCACCGGGATGCGGCTCCGCTTCCGCTGGGAGCCGCTGCCGGACGGCCCGCCCGGACTGGCCGAGGCCCGGCGCCGGCTGCTGCGGCAGGCCAGCGACGCCTGGTCGCTGGAGGATCGCGCCGCCGTCAGCGCCTTCCTGCAGGAGCGGATCGCCGCCGAACGGGTCCGCGACGAGAGCGGCACCTGGCTGGAGCACCTCACCGCCGCCTTCGACTACCGCACCTGGCACCGGTTCACGATCGAGCGCTGGCAGGACGGCCGTTGGCGTTCGGCGGCCGGCCCGGCCTCCAGCGGCGAGCGGGTGCTCACCGTGACCCTGCCGCTGTTCGCCGCCGCCTCCGCGCACTATCGGTCAGCGCACCGGGCCGCACCCCGGCTCGTCCTGCTCGACGAGGCCTTCGCCGGGGTCGACGATGACGCCAGAGCCAAGTGCATGGGTCTGCTCGCCACCTTCGACCTGGACTTCGTGATGACGAGCGAGCGCGAATGGGGCTGCTATCCCGGCGTCCCCGGGTTGGCAATCCACCAACTCAGCCGCCGGGAGGGCATCGAAGCGGTCCACCTGAGCCGCTGGGAGTGGGACGGGCGGACGAGGACCCGGGCGGAAGCGCCACCGCGCTCGCCGGCCGGGCACGACGGCGGGAACCGCCATCCAGAGGCCACGGAAGCGCTGTGGTGAGGCAGCCAGACACCGCGACCGACCTGGAGCGGCTCCACCGGCTGCTGGGCGGCGACGAGCTCCGCTGGCTGGTCGAGCGGATCCGCACGCGGCTGGAGCGCGGGCGTACGCTCGACGGGATGGTGGCGCTGGAGCCGGCGAGCGCGGCGCAGCGCCGCGCGGTCGCCCGGCTCCTGGGCCGCCCGGTCGGCAGCGGCGCATCGCTGCACGTCTCCCTGCCAGCGGTCGAGGCGGTGCTGCGCCGCGGCGGGCTCGCCCCCGACCTCGCCTCGGCGGTCGAGGCGCTCACCGGTCCGGTGGTCGACCGCGCAGCCAGCCGTGCCGCCGACGCCGCCGCCTGGGCCGCCGCGCTCGCGGCCGCCGAGCAGGCGCTCGAGCGCCACCTCGCGCTGACGCCGTGGCTGGAGTGGCTGCGCGACACCGGCCTGCTGCGGCGGCTGGCCGGTGGCGGTCCCGAGAGGGCGCGGGCGCTGGCCGAGCAGGCGGTGGCCGTGCTCTGGCGCTTGCCGGCGGGCGGGCAGCCGCTCTCGGTGCTGGCCGCGAGCGCGGCCGGAGACGAGCACGCGCTTGACCCCGGTCGGCCGCTGACGACCCTGGTCCTGCGCGCGGCGGCGATCCTCGGGGAGGTCCCGCCCGGGGACGACGCCGAGTGGCGCCGGACGGTGTGGGCGTCGGTCGGAGTGCTCACGGGCGAGCTGACCAACCCGGTGCTCACGTTGCGCCTTCCCGGTGACCTTCACACGGTCACGGGCCGCGTGCTGGCGATATGGTCCGACGCCGGCCAGCCGGTGCACCTCACCGCGCGCCAGCTCCTGCGCGACCCGCCCGACCTCCCGGTCCGTGACCGCAGCGTGTTCGTGTGCGAGAACCCCACCGTGGTCGCCGAGGCCGCCAGCAAACTGGGCGCCCGGACGGCCCCGCTCATCTGCGCCAACGCCCACCCGGGGGCCGCCGCCACCGTCCTGCTGCGGCAGCTCGCCGCCGCCGGAGCTCGGCTCCGTTACCACGGCGACTTCGACTGGCCAGGGATCACCATCGCCAACGGCATCATCGGCCGCTTCGGGGCGCGGCCGTGGCGGCTCGACAGCGGCGCCTACCGGTCGGCGGCGGCGCTCGGCGGC
>DASSUA010000084.1:0-5427 GCA_035707525.1 Pseudonocardiaceae bacterium | reverse complement strand
CGGCGACAGGAGGTCAGGTTTACCCGTGGCTACGGAATCCTCGGCCGACTTTCCGACCCAGGTACCCGGCCGTGACCAGGTGCTCCAGGAGCGGCGCAGGGGCGAAGCCGGGCTCACGCAGTTCAAGGTACAGCTCACGTTGAATGGCCAGGGACACGTCGAGCCCGACGACGTCGAGCAGCTCGAACGGCCCCATCGGCAGGCCGCAGCCGACCTTCATCGCGTTGTCGATGTCGTCCACCGAGGCGTAGTGCGCCTCGAGCATCTTGACCGCGTCGTTGAGGTACGGGAACAGCAGCGCGTTGACCACGAAGCCGGCGCGGTCGCCGCAGCTGACCGGGTGCTTGCCGATGCGCTCACACAGCGCCCTGGCGGTCGCGGTGACCTCGGGCGCGGTGGCGATCGTGTGCACCACCTCGACGAGCTCCATGACCGGCGCCGGGTTGAAGAAGTGCAGGCCGACGACGTCGGTCGGCCGGTTGGTCGCGGCCGCGCACTCGATCACCGGCAGCGACGAGGTCGTGGTGGCCAGGATCGCCCCCGGCTTGCACACCTCGTCAAGCGTCTCGAACACCGTGCGCTTGAGCTCGGCCTGCTCGGCGACCGCCTCGACCACCAGGTCGCAGTCGGCGAACTCGTCGAAGCTCGTGGTGCCGCTGACGCGCGCGATGGCGGCGTCCGCGTCTGCCTCGGTGATCTTGTCGCGCATGACCGCCTTGCCCAGCGAGCGGCGGATCCCGTCGATGGTGGCGGTGACCTTGTCGCTGGTGCGCCCGCGCAGCACGACGTCGAAGCCGCCGCGGGCGAGCACCTCGGCGATCCCGGTGGCCATCACGCCGGTCCCGACGACCCCGACACGCTGCAGGTCGCGGACCGGCTCGCCGTCGGACAGCCCGGCCGGCGTCTCCGCGTCGTCGACGGTCCGCGGGGAGTCGGGCCGGTCGTAGGTGTAGAAACCGCGGCCGGACTTGCGGCCGAGCAGCCCGGCCGTGATCATCTGCTTGAGGATCGGCGCCGGGGCGTGCAGCCGGTTGCGCGACTGCGCGTACATCGTCTCGAGAATTTCGTACGCGGTGTCCAGGCCGATCAGGTCGAGCAGGGCCAGCGGTCCCATCGGATAGCGGCAGCCCAGGCGCATCGCCGCGTCGAGGTCCTCGCGGGTGGCGTAGCGGGACTCGTACATGCGCACGGCGTGGTTCAGGTAGCCGAACAGCAGCGCGTTGGCGATGAACCCGGCGCGGTCGCCGATGACGACCGGCACCTTCCCCAGGCGCCCGGCGAGCGCGACGACGTCGTCGACCACCTCCGGTTCGGTGACGACCGTCCGCACGACCTCGACGAGCTTGAGCACCGGCGCAGGGTTGAAGAAGTGCATCCCGACGACCTTGCCGGGGCGCCCCGTGTGCACCGACAGCTCGGTGACCGACAGGCTGGAGGTGTTGGACGCCAGGATCACCTCCGGCCGGCACACCCGGTCCAGCGTCGAGAACACGTGCTCCTTGAGGTCCAGGTGCTCCGGCACCGCCTCGACCACGAAGTCCACATCGGCCAGGTCCTGCAGCGAGGTCGTGTACCTGATGCGGCCGAGCAGCTGGGCCTTTCCGTCGGCGTCGAGCTTGCCGCGGCGCACCGCCCGGTCGGTCGAATGCTCCAGGTGCCCGCGGCCGCGCTCGACCGCGGCCTCGTCGACCTCGACCGCGGTCACCTCGAAGCCGCTGCGGGCGAACACCTCCGTGATGCCCGAGCCCATCGTGCCGAGCCCAATCACGCCGATCTTCGAGAACTCGCGCGACACCAGCGCCTCCCGTTCGTCAATGGGCAAGCCTCACCCTAGGGCTTCGGGAGCTTGGGCAGCAGACTCTTGGCGAACGTAACCGCAGCGCCGCACACGTCCAGGCCGGTGTCGCGAAGGTCACGAACCTCGATCTCGACCGTCTCGGCGGCAGTGTCGGCTGCGGCGCCCGCGCCGGGCAGGTGCGCCCAGCCGAGCCGGCACTGGGCAAACGCCCGCTCGGTGCGCACCAGGTGAGCGGTGATGCCGGCGTCAAGAGCCACCGGCTCGCCATCCGACCGGCCGGGGTCGGGCCGGTGCGCGAACTGCAGCTCGAGCTCCGCGCCCTCCGGGCTGCGCCAGCCGCACTGGTGCAGGCCCACCGGGGTCGGCCCGGCGGCCCGCGGGACGGCGGTCGCCGGCAGCGCCCCGGGCAGGGTGCACGGGTCGAGCGGCAGCAGCGAACCCGGTGCCGGTGTCCGCACCGCCGCCGTCGCCGGCAGCCGGGTCGCAATATCGGCCGCGACGTCCTGCGCGGACGGGCACGGGTCGCCGGCCCGGTAGCTTGCCTGCACGGTGACGCCCACCGGCGGCTCGGTTCGGTCCACGACGAGAGTCACGAAGCACGCCCCGTCGTGCCTGGCGGTCCCGGCCCGGAACTCGCCGATCCGATCGGTGGCGCGATCCAGGGCACCCCCGGTCAGCGGCTCCCCCACCCGGACCGAGACGTTGAGCGGCTCGCCGTCGGCGTCGCGCAGGTGGTTGCGGCAGCCGTCGAAGTCCTGCGCGACGTTGTCGTCGGGCTCGCCGTGCCTGCCCAGCACGGCCGGACCGAGCAGGCCGCACGGATCGAGCAGCCGCAGGCCGGCCACCGAGAGCCGGTCGCCGGCATCGGCGGGCTGGCCGGCCGGCGGGACGAGCGTCCGCGGATAGGTCGCCTTCGCCAGCTCGCCCCCGCCGCAACCGGCGAGCACCGCCACCAGCAGCGACAGCCCGGTGATCACCCGGAGCAAACGGGCAGCAACTCCGTGCACGGGGTGCACGCTAGCGCCCTCCTCTTGAGCGGCTGCCGGTCGCCTGGCCAGGTTCGGTCCGGTCTCAGAACAGGCGGAACTCGTCGGGCTCCGCGCCGCGCAGCGCGTCGTAGTCCAGCACCACGCAGCGGATGCCGCGGTCCTGCGCCAGCACCCGGGCCTGCGGCTTGATCTGCTGTGCGGCGAAGACGCCGGTCACCGGGGCCAGCTGGCGGTCGCGGTTGAGCAGGTCCAGGTAGCGGGTCAGCTGCTCGACGCCGTCGAGCTCACCGCGCCGCTTGACCTCGACCGCGACCGTCACCCCGGAAGCGTCGCGGCAAAGCAGGTCGACCGGGCCGATCGGGGTCGGATACTCGCGCCGGATCAGCGTGAACCCCTCGCCGAGCGTCGCCACGTGCTCCGCGAGCAACTCCTGCAGCCGGGCCTCCACGCCGTCCTTGCGCAGCCCCGGGTCGATGCCAAGCTCGTGGGTCGAGTCGTGGTGGACTTCCTCGATCGTGATCAGCAGCTGCTCGCCGGCCGCGTTCGTCACCGTCCAGCGCCCGGCCTCCTCGCGCAGCGAGCACGGCGGACTCATCCAGTTCAGCGGCTTGTAGGCGCGGTCGTCGGCGTGGATGCTCACCGAGCCGTCGGCCTTGAGCAGCAACAACCTCGTGGCCATCGGCAGGTGGGCGGTCAGGCGCCCGACGTAGTCGACCTCGCAACGAGCGATCACCAACCGCACCCGCCCAACCTACCGCCCACTCCCCTGCCGCTCGCCGCCCCGCCGGTGGGACGGTCGCTCTCGCCCCCGCCGCCCCGCCGCCTCGCCGCCCCGCCGGTGGGACGTGGGCCGGTCACCCTCGCCCCTGCCGCCCCGCCGCCCGCCGGTGGGACGCGGGCCGGTCACCCTCGCGGTTCGATGGGTTGGCTTTGGCATTGCCGGTTGGCTTGATGTGATCAATTGGTCAATTTGAAGGCTCGTTGTTGACGCATCCTGCACCGGTTGTCAGCTGGCTGACTACCGGCTGACAACCGGCTGACAACCGGCTGACAACCGGCACTGCCGGCTCGGGCGTGGGTCGCGACGGGTATGGCCGAGCGGGGGTCGATCTCGGGCGGCTTGGGCCGGCGCTGGCGGCGGCGGAAGCTCCTTGATCACCGTTTCGGTGCCACCAACCGCGCTGAGCGCGGCTCAGCGCACCCAAACGACGATCATGGTTCCCCACTGGCCACCCACAGCCCCAGTGAACCGATTCAGAAGGGCGGCAACTTCGTGATCAACTCCGGAGCGGGATGGAATCCATCAGAAGCGAGGTCAGCAGCCTCATGATCGTCGAAAGTGTTGGGTCACCATGCAGTTCACGCCGGAAGGTGCATGGTGAGCCCACACTTTCGGTGATCATGGCGAGGGCTGCATCGCCGGCTCGCCAGCGGGCAGTGCGTGGGCGTCATTTCCTGACCATGCCCGAAGGGCTCACTTGGGGACCCTTAGTTCCACATGCGGCTCTAACGGTCCCCAAGTGACCGGAATCTGACGGTCCTTGACTATTTTCGGCGATCAGCAGGTTTGCGGAGGCCGGTTGCTGGCCGCGCCGGCTCGAGGCGGGGTCGTGCGTCAGGCCCACCGGGGAGGGCGTTTGGCGAGGAAGGCCTCGATGCCCTCGCGCGCGTCGGGGGTCTGCGACGCCGAGGCCATCACGTCGATGGCGATCTCGTAGGCGTCGGCCTCGGGGCGGTCCACCTGGGCGTAGAGGGTGCGCTTGCCGAGGGGCTTGGACTCCCGACCGCCCCGGGTGGCCCTGGCCAGCAACTTGTCGACCGCGGCGTCCAGTTCGGCGTCCGGGACCGCGTAGTTGACCAGGCCCCACTCGGCGGCCGTTCGGGCGTCGATGGGGTCACCGGTGAGGGCCAGCTCCATGAGGCGCTTGCGGCCGATCGAACGCGCGACCGGGACCGCGGGCGTGTGGCAGAACCAGCCGCCCTTGCCACCCGGCAGGGCGAACCCGGCGGACTCGGCGGCCACGGCCAGGTCGCACGAGGCGACGAGCTGGCAGCCGGCGGCGGTGGCCAGGCCGTGCACCCTGGCGATCACGACCTGGGGCACGGACTGGATGGTGCGCATCACCGAGGTGCACAGCTCGAGCAGCGCGCGCACCCCGTCCAGGTCGCGGGCGCCGACTTCGGCGAAGTCGTGGCCGGCGCAGAACACCGGGCCGTTGCCGGCCAGCACGATGCCGGTCGCCGAGCTGTCGCCGACCGCGGTGAAGGCGGCGAGCAGCTCGGCGAGGTGACCGGTCGACAGGACGTTGCGCCGCTCCGGCCGGTTCATGGTGATCCGTACGGTGTCGTCGTCGTGCTTGACCAGCAGGTACTCGTAGTCGGTCATGCTCGGTAACGCTAGGCGACCTGGGCGGCGGCCGGAACCGGCTGGACCTGACCCGGCTCCGCGGCGTCCGGGTCGGGCCGGCGCCGCCGCGGCCAGGCGAGCACGACCACGCCGACGGCGGCCATCACCGCGAACACCCACACCGCGGTCCGCACGTCCGGCGCGGTCCCGTCGAGCTGCAGCAGGCTGCGCAGCCCCTCGGTGGCGAACCGGAACGGCGTCCACGACCACAGCAGTGCCCGGTAGGCCGGGTG
>DASSUA010000083.1:0-10284 GCA_035707525.1 Pseudonocardiaceae bacterium | reverse complement strand
CCCGGGTTGGCCGCCGCCGAGCTGGCCGGCCACCTGAGTCCGTCGCTGTTCGCCGATGCCAGGGTCGTCGTGCTGGCCGGGGCGCACGACGCGGGCAAGGAAACGATCGACGTGATCGCCGGCTACCTTCGCCAGCCGGCCGACGGCCTGGTGCTGGTGATCGTCCACAACGGCGGGCCGAAGGCGAAGGCCCTGGTCGACGAGGCCAAGCGGGCGGGCGCCAACGTCCGCCCCTGCCTGCGGGTGAGCAGGCCGTCGGAGCGGGAGGCGTTCGTCCGCGAGGAGGTTCGCCGGGCGGGTGGGCGGATCAACTCGGTGGCGACGTCGGTGCTGATCGACTCAGTGGGCACCGACCTGCGGGAGCTGGCCGCGGCGGCGGGGCAGCTGGTGGCCGACACCGGGGGCTCGATCGACGAGGCGGCGGTGCGCCGGTACCACCGGGGCAAGGCCGAGGTGACCGGCTTCGCGGTGGCGGAGAAGGCGGTGACGGGCGACCGGGCGGCCGCGCTGGAGGCGTTGCAGTGGGCGCGCCAGCTCGGGGTTCCGCACGTGCTGGTGGCCGACGCGCTCGCCGACGCGGTGCGGACGGTCGCCAGGGTGTCCGCGGTCGGCGGCGGCAACGTCGACCGGCTCGCGGGTCAGCTCGGCATGCCGCCGTGGAAGGTGCGCCGGGCGCTGAGCCAGTCACGGGGCTGGCGGCCGGCCGGGCTGGCCGAGGCGATGGCGGTGGTGGCGGGGGTGAACGCCGACGTCAAGGGGGTGGCGGCCGACCCGGACTACGCCCTGCAGCGGGCGGTGCTGCGTATCTGCGCGGCCAAGGGCCGCTGACCGCGTCTGCGCGGCCATGGGTCGCTGACCGCATCTGAGGGCACCCAAGGGCCGCTGGCCGGGTCCGCTACCAACCGCAGACGCGTCAACGCCGCCCCACGACTAGGCGGGACGGCGTCCGGTCGGTCGAGCGGTCAGATCTTGCTGGACCTGGCGGCGATCGCCGCCTTCTTGTTCGCGGCCTGGTTGGCGTGGATGACGCCCTTGCCGGCGGCCTTGTCCAGCGCCCGGCTGGCGGCCCGACCGAGCTCGAGGGCGCGGTCCTTGTCGCCGGCGGCGGCCGCCTCACGGAACTTGCGGATAGCGGTCTTCAGGCCGGACTTGACCGACTTGTTGCGCTGCCGCGCCTTCTCGTTGGTCTTGATCCGCTTGAGCTGGGACTTGATATTCGCCACGCGAAAGCCTCGGGTCTGGTCGAAGGGATTGGTGCCAGCGCCTAGCGGGAACGAACCGCTGGCACGGCCGCCAATGTTAACAGCCGGCCCAGCGTGCTCCCAATTCGACCGCCGGGCCGCCACCGCCATCGGCGGCCGTCAACGGAGGGCCGTTAGCCGGAGGCGGTCAGCCGGAGGAGCCGTACACGACCCCCGGCGGTGGGAACGGCGGGAACATCACGCCCGGCCCGGCCTCCGCGGAGCCGGACGCGCCATCGAACGGCGGCCCGCCGGGCTCGGCGCGACCGCCGAGGAAGCTGCGGGTCAGCGCGTTGCGCTCGCCGGCGAGCTCGTCGAGTGCGCCGTGCAGCGCCGCCTCGTCCAGCCGGACCCGGCCGTCCGCTGGAGCCGGGCCGTCGCCGCGCCCGTCGATCACGTCCAGCACCGCCCGGCGTACCAGCTCACGGACGAAGGAGGCCGTGACGCCCTCGGTCGCCGCGATCAGCCTGGACGGGTCGGGCAGCTCCAGGATCAGGCCGGCGGCGTACAGGTCGAGCAACCGCCGCCGGCAGTCCGCGTCCGGCCGCGGGATGGCCACGGCGAGGTCGATCCGGCCCGGCCGGTCGATCAGGGCGCGCTCGAGCACCTCGACGCGGTTGGTGGTGAGCACGAACGTGACATCGGCGTCCGATCCGATGCCCTCCATCTCGTTGAGCAGCTGGAACAGCATCGGGTGGCCGGTGGGACCGAACGAGCGGTCGTGGGCGATGAGGTCGACGTCCTCGACCACGACGACCGACGGCTGCAGCCGCCTGGCGAGCGCGGTGGCCTCGCCGATCATGACGAGGGCCTGGCCAGAGACGACGATGACTGTCCAGTCGGCCAGCCGGCTCATCAGGTAGCGCACCGTGTGGGTCTTGCCCGTGCCGGGCGGGCCGTACAGCAGCAGCCCCCGCTTGACGTGCTGCCCCGCCGCGCGCAGCGCCGCGGCCCGGTCCCCGGGGAGCACGACGTGCCGCTCGATGGCGTCGAGCACCCCGGGCGGCAGGATGACGTCGCTGGCCGCCAGCTCCGGCCGCGGCTGGAAGGTGACCAGCCGGTTGCCCCGGTGCTCGCTGAAGCCGAACGTCAGCACCTGGCCGCGGAAGGCGTCGTGCTCGCGCATGAGCTGCTCGAACCGCTCGCGGGTGGCGGTGCCGGCGGCTCGGTCGGCGGCCAGCACCTGCAGCTGGCACACGGGTTCGCTGTGCGGTGGGGCGCCGTGGATCGACATGATCACCGGTGTGCCGTCCGGGGCGGTGGTCGGCACGATGCCGAACTGCACGGCGTCGATACTGCGGTCCGGACCGAGCGGCACTGTTGCGTAGTCCACGGCGCCGAGCTCGAAGGCGCCGTGCCGGTTGGCCATGGCGAGCATGTCGACCAGGTCGTGCATGCCGTGGCCGAGGCCGGCGACCCCGAACCAGGCCGCCCCCGGCGAGTGGGCCGCGAGGTAGGCGTCGGCGGCGAGCTGCAGGTTGACGTGTTCCCAGTCGCCCCACCGGGCCCGCACGTTCAGGATCTCGGTCACCGGGCAGCCGAGATGCCCCGTGACCAGCTCGACCAGCCGTGACTGGCCATCGGCCACCAGCCGGTGCTCGGCGGCCTGCAACAACGAACGAAGGGCCCTGGCCAGCTCAGTTGCCTCGAACCCATCCACCCCAGATTCGGTCACCTACCCAGAATGGCACGGTTCTAGGCCCAGCCGTGGCCGGTTCGCAGCGCGTGCGCCACCCGGTCGAACTGGTCGCGCCGCAGCACCACACACTCCCGCCGGATGTCGTTCTCGTGGAGCTCCAGCACCCGGTCCAGCCGTACGAAGCTGGCCCGCCGCTCGGCGTCCCAGGTGCCCGCACCCAGCTCGAGCCAGCCGTCGTCGCCGGCGCGGCGCGGGTTCGACGACATCATCAGCCCGTACAGCACGGCCCCTCGCCTCGCCACGATCAGCATCGGACGGTCCTTGCCGAGCCGCTGGTCCTCCTCGTACGGCACCCAGGTCCAGACGATCTCGCCGGGGTCCGCGGCGCCGTCCGGGTCGGGGGAGTAGGCGGTGCGCAGGCCGTCGGTGTCGACCGAGGACGAACGGGCGAACCGGCGCGGCCGAGGGTCTGTCACGGCGGCAGCCTAGTTCTCATACACTCCCGCTGGGCCGGCTGGCCACCAGTTCGACGCCGCTGCCCATCAGGCTGGCGTGCTCGCGCCGATGCAGCGTCACGCCGGTGAACCCGGCCCGCTCGACCTCGCCGCGCAGCTGATCGAGCCCGATGCCGGCGACCCGCAGCCCCACCTCGTGGGTGGCGATCAGCAGCCGCCCGCCCGGGCGCAGCGCCCGATGCAGCTCGGCCAGCGCGGCGTCGCGGTCCGGCCAGAACATGACGTTGTTCACGCTGATCACGACGTCGGCCGAGGCGTCGGCGGCGCCGGTGTGGGCGGCGTGGCCGTCGCGGACCTCGATGCGGCCGTCGTGGATCAGGGCGGCGCACCGGCGCAGGGCCTGGGCGCGCATGGCCGCCGACGGCTCCACACCGATCACGACGCCGACACCGTCGAGCCTGGCCGCCGCGAGCTTCAGCCCGACACCGGGTCCGGGACCGACGACCAGCACGGTCTGACCGGGCGCCAGCTCGGCCAGCTCGACGGCGCGGCGCTCGACGTCGGAGTTCGTCCGCGCCATGATCCGCCCGCCGAGCTTGCCGGGCACGCCGCGGGGCCTGGCGAACATCGGGTCGAGGATCCGGACAACAACTGGGACAATAAAGGCGGCGACCATGGTTACAGCCAACACCGGCCCCCGGCGCCTCCACATCCGGGCTCGGTCCGGGAGCGTCAACGGCCGGGCCCGAACATATGTCGGGGCAGTCCCGCCGGCATGGGACCATGGACGTTGTCCGAACCGGGCGATGCGGGACCACTGCACGTCCCAGAGCCCCGGCTGCCCTGCGAGGAAGCCGCCGCCCCTCTAGGAAGCACGAGTGACGACCTTCGCCGACCGCACGTTCACGCCGCCGCCGCAGATCCGCAACTTCTGCATCATCGCGCACATCGACCACGGCAAGTCGACCCTGGCCGACCGGATCCTGCAGCTGACCGGCGTGGTCGACGCGCGCAGCATGCGGGCCCAGTACCTGGACCGGATGGACATCGAGCGCGAACGCGGGATCACCATCAAGGCGCAGAACGTACGGCTGCCGTGGAGCGTCGACGGCGTCGACCACGTGCTGCACCTGATCGACACGCCGGGGCACGTCGACTTCAGCTACGAGGTGTCCAGGTCGCTCGCCGCCTGCGAGGGCGCCGTCCTGCTGGTCGACGCGGCGCAGGGCATCGAGGCGCAGACGCTGGCCAACCTCTACATGGCGCTGGAGAACGACCTGGCGATCATCCCGGTGCTCAACAAGATCGACCTGCCGGCCGCCGAGCCGGAGCGCTACGCCGCCGAGATCGCCCACATCATCGGCTGCGAGCCCGGTGACGTGCTGCGGGTGTCGGCCAAGACCGGTGACGGGGTCCGGGAGCTGCTCGACAAGATCGTGCGAACCATCCCGGCACCTGTCGGCGACGCGGACGTCCCGCCGCGCGCGCTGATCTTCGACTCGGTCTACGACACCTACCGCGGCGTCATCACCTATGTCCGGATGATCGACGGCAAGCTGCTGCCCCGCGACCGGATCAAGATGATGTCGACCCGGACGACGCACGAGCTGCTGGAGATCGGCATCATCTCGCCCGAGCCCAAGCCCTCGGAGGGGCTCGGCGTCGGCGAGGTCGGTTACCTGATCACCGGGGTCAAGGACGTCCGGCAGTCCAGGGTCGGGGACACGGTGACGCTGGAGCGGCGCGGCGCGCAGACCCCGCTCGGCGGCTACCGCGACCCGAAACCGATGGTCTACGCCGGGCTCTACCCGGTAGACGGCTCGGACTACCCGGAGCTGCGCGAGGCGCTGGACAAGCTGCGGCTCAACGACGCCGCGCTCACGTTCGAGCCCGAGACTTCGGCCGCGCTCGGGTTCGGCTTCCGCTGCGGCTTCCTCGGGCTGCTGCACCTGGAGATCGTGCGCGAGCGCCTGGAACGCGAGGCCGACCTCGACCTGATCTCCACCGCGCCGAACGTCGTCTACCAGGTGGTGCTCGACGACGCCACCGAGCTCACCGTGACCAACCCGTCGGACTGGCCGGCCGGCAAGATCGCCGAGGTGCACGAGCCGATCGTCAACTGCACGATCATCTCCCCGGCCGAGTTCGTCGGCACCATCATGGAGCTGTGCCAGGGCCGGCGTGGCCAGCTCGGGGGCATGGACTACCTGTCGGAGACCAGGGTCGAGCTGCGCTACAAGATGCCGCTGTCGGAGATCATCTTCGACTTCTTCGACGCGCTGAAGTCGCGCACCCGCGGCTACGCGTCGCTGGACTACGAGCCGGCCGGTTCGCAGGTCTCCGACCTGGTCAAGGTCGACATCCTGCTGCAGGGCGAGCCGGTCGACGCGTTCTCCGCGATCGTGCACAAGGACTCCGCCTACGCCTACGGCACCCGGATGGTCGCCAAGCTGCGCGAGCTGATCCCGCGCCAGCAGTTCGAGGTCCCGATCCAGGCCGCGATCAGCTCCAGGGTGATCGCCCGCGAAACCATCCGGGCGCTGCGCAAGGACGTGCTGGCCAAGTGCTACGGCGGCGACATCACGCGCAAGCGCAAGCTGCTGGAGAAGCAGAAGGAGGGCAAGCGCCGGATGAAGGTGGTCGGCCGCGTCGAGGTGCCGCAGGAGGCGTTCGTCGCGGCACTGTCCACCGACGACTCGGCGGACAAGTCCAAGTCCGGCAAGCGGTAGCCGTTAGGGTCTCGGTTCGTGAATCCGCAGCAGCCGCAGGTCCTGAACCGCCTGATCGTGCGCCAGAAGCTGACCATGATGCAGAACCGCTACGTCGTGCACATGGCCGGACCGGACGGCCAGTCCGACGGCCCCGTCGTGGGCTTCGCCGAGCAGAAGCGGCTCGCCCTCAAGGAGCAGGTCACCATCTACACGGATGAGACCAGGCAGCGGGTGCTGGCCGGCTTCAAGGCCCGCCGCGTGATCGACCTCTCCAGCGAGTACGACGTGCTCGACCACAACGGCACCCCGATCGGCATGTTCCGTAAGGACTTCGGGGCCTCGCTGATGCGCTCGACCTGGCACCTGGAGCAGCCGGGACTGCCGCCCATCGTGGGGCAGGAGCGCAGCTCGTGGGTGGCCGTCCTGCGCCGGTTCATCGAGAGCCTGTCGTGGCTGCCCTACCACTTCGACTTCACCATCAACGGCCACCCGGGCTTCTCGGTCGACAAGCAGTGGGGCCTGCGCGACCACTACGTCGTCGACATCCCCGATCCCAACCTCGACCGCCGGCTGGTGATCGCGATGGCAGTCGCTCTGGACGCCCTGCAGTCGCGCTGATCTTGTCAGACCCCCGTGGCAGGGTTGGCCGCATCGACGAACGGGGGGACCATGTCAACCATGACGGTGGGTGCGAGCAGTCCCTTCACGGTCCACGACCTGGAGGGGATGCCCGATGACGGCCGGCGTTACGAGCTCATCGACGGGGAGCTTCTCGTGAGCCCGGCGCCCGGTTTGCTGCATCAGCGCGTCGCGTTCCGGCTCGCCAGGGTCCTTGATGACGCCTGTCCCGACGAACTGGAAGTGATCATCGCGCCGTTCGCGGTACGCCCGGACAACTGTAACGAGCTGCAACCCGACGTGCTGGTGGCCAGGCGCGGCGACCTGACCGACCGGCACCTGCCGTCGGCACCGGTGCTCGCCGTCGAGGTCTACTCGCCCAGCTCGCGGCTCGTGGACGCGAACCTGAAGCGAGCCGCGTACGCCCGGCTCGGCGTGCCGAGCTACTGGCTCGTCGACCCCGTCGCGCCGTCGGTCACCGTGTTGCGACTGGCCGGAAGCGGCGAGTACCGGCAGGTTGCGCACGTGGCCGGCGAGGAGGCAGTGGACTTGGACGCCCCGTTCCCGGTGCGGGTGCGGCCGGTCGACCTGACCGCGCAGCGGCGCCGGCTCAGCGGGTGAAGACGATCTTGCCGGCGGTCTCGCCCTTGAGCATCGCGCGGAAGCCGTCAGCGGCCCCGGTCATCGGCAGCTCCAGCCCGATCTGCGGGCGCACGCCGGTCACCTCCAGGAACTGGACGAGATCGGCGAGCTCCTCGCGGGTGCCCATGGTCGAGCCCACGACGGACAGCTGCAGGAAGAACAGCCGGTTCAGCTCGGCGCCCGGGTTCGGACCGGTGGTGGCCCCGGAGCAGACGATGACGCCGCCGCGGCGCAGGCACCTCATCGAGTGCGACCAGGTCGCCTCGCCGACGGTCTCGAACACGGCGTCGACCCGTTCGGGCAGCCGGGCGCCGGACTCGAACGTCTGGTGCGCGCCGAGCTCCGCGGCGAGCGCGCGCTTGGCTTCGGTGCGTCCGGTGGCCCACACCCGCATCCCGGCCGCGGCGCCGAGCTGGATGAGCGCGGTCGCGACACCGCCGGAGGCACCCTGCACGAGCATCGTCTGCCCCGGCCGCAGGCCCGACCTGGTGAAGATCATCCGATAGGCCGTGAGCCACGCCGTGCCCAGGCACGCCGCCTGGGCGAACGAGAGGGCCGCCGGCTTGGCCAGCGCGTTTCGCCTGGGCACCACGACCTTGTCGGCGAACGTGCCCTGGTGCTTCTCGGTGAGCAGGGTCAGCCCCGGGTCGAGCGCCTCGTCACCGGTCCAGCCTGGGGTGCCGATCACCGGATAGATGACGACCTCGGTGCCGTCGGCCAGGGTGCCGGCTCCGTCGCAGCCGAGGATCATCGGGAACTGGTCCGGCTTGATGCCGACGCCGCGCAGGGTCCACAGGTCGTGCATGTTCAGGCTGGCGGCTCGCACGTCGACCTCGACCCAGCCGTCGGCCGGCACCGGCTCCGGCCGCTCGCCGACGACCAGCGAGGCCAGCGGGTCCTGCGGGTTCGGTTCGGCTGCGTATACGGCGAACATGCCTGCGACGCTACCCGCCGGCCGGCCCGGTCGATCATCGGCCGACCGGCGGATGGAAGTAGGCTCGATGGACGTGGACACGCTGGCGGGCTGGTGGGACGCGTTCGAGCTGTGGGTTACCCAGCTCTGGTTCCCGTTCCAGGTTGCGCTGGTCATCGCGGTCCTGCTGCCGGCCTGCTGGTGGGCGGCGAGGTTGATCGACATCGCGGTCGACCGGGTCTCGGCCGCGGTGTCCCGGCGGCGCAACGTGAACGGGCGGACGCCCCGGTGAACGGGCGGACGCCTCCGGTGAACGGCCAGGCCCTGGCGCTCGCCGGCTGGCTGCTCGGCGCGCTCCGCTAGCTAGCCGGCTGGTACCCATGACGGCGGTCGCTTCTCGGCGAACGCCCGCATCCCTTCCTGGCCCTCGGCGCTGGCGAAGTGCCGCGCCGACAGTCGCAGCATCGCGTCGAAGTCCGCCGCCATCGACGGCGCCGGTTCGCGGCGCAGCATCGCCTTGGTGGCGGCGAGGGCGTCGGGGGCGCCGAGGGCGAGCAGGTCGCAGTAGCGGCGGACCTCGTCGTCGAGCCGCCCGGCCGGCACCGCGCAGTTGAGCAGCCCGACCTCGACGGCGCGCCGGGCGTCGAACTGCTCGCCGGTCAGGAACAGCTCGTGCGCGGGCCGCGGCAGCATCCGGGGCAGCACGGTCACCGAGATCACCGCGGGCACGACCCCGATCCGGACCTCGGTGAACGCGAAGCTGACGTCCTCGGCGGCGACCGCGATGTCGCACGCGGCGACGATGCCGACGCCGCCCGCCCTGGCCGGCCCGGCGAGCCTGGCCACGACCGGTTTGGGGTGCGTCCAGATCAGCTCGAGGATCTGCGGGAACTCGTTGACCCCCTGGTCGGCGGCGCCGGCGCCGCGGGACTCCTTCAGGTCCATCCCGGCGCAGAACACCGGACCGGTGTGGGTGAGCACGACGACCCTGGTCGCCGGATCATCCGCGGCCGCCGCCAGGTGGTCACGCAGTTCCCGGCGAAGCTGGGCGGACAGCGCGTTGCGGTTGTGCGGGGAGTCGAGCGTGATCGTCGCGACGCCGCGCTCGACGCCGAGGTGCACCAGTTCGTCGGCCATGCCCGCACTGTATTGGCGTGAATTTTGTCGGTGCCAAGCAATAGCCTGCCCGGGCAGGTTTCACCAACGCTCTGGAGTGCGTGCGATGAGCATGGAGATGGCCGCGTGGATGTCGCTGTACCACGCGGCGAACCAGGAGGAGGACCGGCGCCGGTTCTCGGCCGCGACCCTGCGGCGGATCGTGGCGTTCGCCCGGCCGCACCGGCGCGACCTCACGCTGTTCGTCGGGCTCAGCGTCGTGGCCGCGGTGCTCGCGGTGGCCACGCCGCTGCTTGCCGGCCAGGTGGTCAACGCGATCGTGCAGGGCCGCGAGGCGAGCGTCGTGGCCCGCCTCGCGGTCGTGATCGCGGTGCTCGCGGTGGCCGACGCCGCGCTCGGCATCGTCAGCCGCTGGCTGTCGGCGCGCATCGGCGAGGGACTGATCCTGCACCTGCGCAACGCGGTGTTCGCGCACGTGCAGCGGATGCCCGTCGCGTTCTTCACCCGGACCCGCACCGGCGCCCTCGTCAGCCGCCTCAACAACGACGTGATCGCCGCCCAGCGGGCGTTCAGCGAGACGCTCTCCGGAGTCGTCGGCAACATCGTCGCGCTCACCCTCACGCTCGTGGTGATGGTGTCCCTGTCGTGGCAGGTGACGCTGCTCGCGCTCCTGCTGCTGCCGGTGTTCGTGGTGCCGGCCCGGCGGATGGGCCGGCGCATCGCGGCGATGGAGCGCGAGGCCGCCGACCACAACTCGGCGATGACGACCCAGATGACCGAGCGGTTCTCCGCGCCGGGGGCGACTCTGGTCAAGCTCTACGGCCGCCCGGCCGACGAGGCCGCCGAGTTCGCCGCCCGCGCCGGCCGGGTGCGCGACATCGGCGTGCGCACCGCGGTCGTGCAGTGGGTGTTCGTCACGGCGCTGACCCTGGTGTCGGCGCTCGCCCTC
>DASSUA010000082.1:0-2767 GCA_035707525.1 Pseudonocardiaceae bacterium | reverse complement strand
GCCCTGGCCGCTGCTGTAGCGGAGACCGGCTGGTCCCCGCCATCCAGCCCCGACGAACCGGTGCCCTTCGTCGGCCCGGACGGCCCGGTTCCTGGGTACGTCGCCGGCCACTGCGGCCACCGCGTGGCCGGGTCCGAGTGGCGAGCCGCTGGCGCTGAGATCCAGGAAGGAACCGGCCGATGCCCGTACTAGCCATTTCCGTCCACGCGGCCCGCTGGGACCTGGAGAAGGCCATGCGCGCGGCCGGAGTCCCCCTGGCCCTGCTCGACGCCTACGACGAGATCGTCCAGCACGAGCACGCCCAGTTGATCACCGAATACGAGCGGGACGCCGAGGAAAGCGCGCTCAAGGCCGACGCGGAGATCGATCGACTCAGGCAGCGCAATGCCGATCTGAGGAAGGCGCTGACCGCGGCGAAAGGCGGCGCCAGGTGAAGGCGGCCATCCACCAGTCCGAGCTGGCCGCCGCGGTGGCCGTCACCTCCCGTGTGTGCTCGACCCGCCCGGCCAACCTCGTGGAGTCCGCGGTGCTGCTGGTCGCCGGCGAGAGTCGGCTCACCCTCACCGCCACGGACTACAAGGTCACCGCCGAGTCCGCGAGCTCGGCCGACGTGATGGAGACCGGTCGGGCCGCCGTGAGCGGCAGCCTGCTCGCCGCGGTGGCGAAGGTGCTGCCGAAAGGCCAGTCGGTCGAGCTGGTCGCCAACGGCTCGCTGGAGGTCCGAGCGGGGGCCGGCTCGTGGCGGCTGCCGCTGCTGGACGCCGACATCTACCCGGCGTCGCCTAAGCCGGGACGCCTGCTCGGCACCGTCGACGCCGCCGCGTTCGGCCATGCGCTGTCACGGACGCTGCCGCTGCTGTCGAACCCAACAGTCCCTGGCGTGCAGGGCGCCGCCCAACTGCTCACCGACGGCGGGTTGACGGTGGCATGCACTGACACGTACCGGCTGGGCATCGCCGAGGTCGACTGGACGCCCGCCGACGGACCAGCCGAGCTGACCATCCCCGGCGCCGCGCTGAAACTGGTCGCCGACGCGATCAAGGGCGCTACCGAGGTGGAGCTCTACGCCTCGGACGGCGCAGCGGCCTTCGGCACCTCAGGCAGCCTGATCACCGTTCCGCTGCTGGCCAAGTACGTCCCCTGGCAAAAGCTCGACCTCGACCCCGAGGGTCTGCCGCTGCGCATCGTGGTCGACGTCAAGCAGGCCGCCGACGCGCTCGCCCGCGCCACCGCGGTACTCGACCCCAAGGAAGCCGTCCGGCTCACCATCACATCGCAGACGCTGACCTTCGCCGCGCCCAGCGCCAAGCGCGACACCGACGCCGCCCAGTCGATCGACCTGCTCGACTGGGACGACGAGTCCCCGCGCGAGTTCGTCACCGTGGTCAACCCAGCGTTCTTCCGCGAGGCCCTCACCGCGATCGGCGGAACCCGCGCCTCGCTGTTCTTCCCGCCCGACCCGAACCGGCCGTTCCTGCTGCGCCCGGCCGGCGAGCAGGGCGAGATTCACGACCACTACCGGCACATCTTCATGCCGATTCGGCAGGTGAGCCGGTGACACCGCGCGCCGATCGCCTGTTCGCCCCCGCCGACATCGGCATCACCACAGTGGAGATCGTCACCAGCGTCGAGGCCGTGGATGTTACCGCCGGCAATTTCGCCGCACACCTGCCGCGCTGCACCTGCCCCGACCCACCTCCCACCGTCTACGAGCCGGCCGAGGAGACATGGAACGAGAAGGCCATCGCCGGTCGCACCCACTTGGCCCGCTGCCGCCGTGGCGGGCTGCACGACCGGCAGATCGACGAGCTCATCAACCGGGTCGTGGCCTCGCTCGGCGGCAAGCGGCGGACCGAGCTTGTCCGGAGGTCGACGTGATACGCATCGGCTCGCTGTTCAGCGGCGGTGGAGGTCTGGACCTGGCTGTACTCGACGTGCTCGCCGCCGAGGTGGTGTGGCACTGCGAACACGAACCGCCGAGCAAGAAGGCGCCTCGCGTGGACTGGCTGATGGGCTGGTCGGCCGGCTGGACCGACGTCCCTGGGGTGAGCGCCAACGACCGGCTCCGGATCGGCGGCAACGGCGTAGTCCGCCAGCAGGGCGCCGCCGCGTTGCGCTTCCTGCTTGACGTCCTCGGTGGGAGGTCGGCAGCGTGACCTTGGTCTACGAATCGGAGCACGCCGCAGTGCATCGCGGTGATGCACTGCGGGTGCTCCCGGCATTGCCACCGTGTTCGGTCGACGCGATCATCACCGATCCGCCGTACTCCTCCGGCGGTCAGTACCGCGGCGACCGTACCGCGGATCCGCGCACCAAGTACTTTCCCGCCGATTCGCCCACGCGGCGCCTGGAGACGTTCACGGGTGACAATCGGGACCAGCGCGGCTTCCTGCGCTGGTCGACGATGTGGCTCGACGAGGCATTACGGGTCGCCCAGCCCGGCGCGGTACTCGCCGCCTTCTGCGATTGGCGGCAGCTGCCCATCATGACCGACGCGATCCAGGCTGGCGGGTGGACCTGGCGCGGCATCGTGGTCTGGTGCAAGCCGAACGCCCGGCCTCGGCGAGCGAGGTTCTCAGCGGCGTGCGAGTACCTCGTATGGGCGACCGCCGGGGGCCGGCCGGTGGACTACCCGGCTGACACGCTCCACGGGTTCGTTGAGGCCGACCCACCCAGGGATCGCGTGCACCCGACCCAGAAGCCGCTCGAGGTCCTCCGACACCTCGTGCGGATCGCTCCGCCCGACGGGCTGGTTCTCGACCCGTTC
>DASSUA010000081.1:0-2185 GCA_035707525.1 Pseudonocardiaceae bacterium | reverse complement strand
GACCTGGAGATCTTCTCGGCGCCGCTGTCGGCCTTCTTCACCGCGCCGCCGGAGTCGAAGCTCTGGGGCGAGCTGCACGCCAGCGCGCGGGCCGGCCTGCCCTGGGCGGCCGAGCAGACGCTGCTGCCCGGGTTCGTGCTGATCGGGCTGGCCGCGGCCGGTCTGATCTTCTCCATCTGGACCGCCCGGCAGCGGGCCCTCCTCGCCGGCGGCGTGGCGCTGACCGTGGGGCTGGCGATGGGCACCCGGTTCGCCGGCGGAGGTGAGATCGGCTACGTCGCGCTCTACGAGTACCTGCCCGGTTGGGACGGCATCCGCACCCCCGGCCGGCTGGTGTTGTGGACGACCCTGCTGCTGGGCATCCTGGCCGCCGGGGCGGTGTGCGCGTTCGGGCAGCGGGTCAGCCAGCTCGTCGAGGAGCGCGCCGAGCCCGGGCCGGGTGTCTGGCTGCGCCTGGCGATGCTGGTACCGCTGGTGCTGGTCCTCGGCGAGGGGCTGAACAACACCCCGCATCCGATCGTGCCGACCCAGCCCGCGGCGATGCGGGTGGCGACCGGTCCACTGCTGGTGCTGCCGAGCGACGGCGGCACCGACAACCACGTCATGCTCTGGTCGACCAGCCGCTTCCAGCCCGTGGTCAACGGCAACAGCGGGTTCGTGCCGCTGCGCCTGGACCAGATCCGGCGCACCGCCGAGACGTTCCCCGACCAGGCCAGCATCGCCGCCCTCCGGGAGCAGGGTGTGGTCACGGTGCTGGTCCTGCACGACCGGATCGACCGGGCCCGGTGGCAGGCAGCGCTCGACGCCCCGGTCGAGGTCCTCGGTGTCACGCGCCAGGATGTCGGTGGCGATCTGCTGTTCCAGCTGTCGCCCTAGCGCGGTCTTCCCGCTCCGGCGGCGGGCGCCGGCCCGGCCGGACTGCGCTCGCGCCACCGGACGCCCGTATCCCCTGCCGGACGGCGCTCGCGCCACCGGACGCCCGTATCCCTACCGGGCGGGCGCGCGGGCCAGGGGGGTCAGTGCCGTCGCCGCAGCCCGGCGGTCGGGGAAGTCATTGAGCAGGCCGCCGTCCGGGTCGATCGGGTAGGTCCAGCGCACCGCGTCCCGCTCCGGGTCCAGGATGTCGCGCACCACGAACCCGCAGAGCACCACGACCGTCGCCAGCCGCAGGCTGGACGCGAGTACGAACACGCCCTCCGGGAAGACGTTGCGGCCACTGGCGCCCATCAGCTCGCCGTAGAACGCCACGAAGTAGCAGACCTCGGCCGCCTGCCAGGCCAGGAACGCCCCCCATCGGGGGCGGGCCAGCACCGCCAGCGGCAGCAACCAGAGCACGAACTGCTGGGACCAGACCTTGTTGAAGATCAGGAAAACCGCGACGGCGAGGAACGCCAGCTGGGCGAAGCGCGGCCGGTGCGGCGCCGAGAGGGTGAGCGCGCCGATCGCGAGGAAGCCGAGGAGGATGAGGACGTAGGTCACGATGTTGAGGGTGGAGATGTTGGCGCCCAGGTCGTGGAAGAGCCCGAAGCCGTACTCGCCGTCGCCGCGCGGCATGTGGTCACCGATGTACCAGATCGTGCCCCAGTCGATCCCGCGCCGCCGGTTGAGGGCGATGAACTCCGACCAGTTCTTGAAGTTGGCCAGCATGAACGGCACGTTCAGCGCGAGACAGGTGGCGGCGCCGACCCCGACCGCGGCCCACACCGGCCGGCTCCGGCCGACCCGCAGCCCGAGCAGGATCAAGGGTACGAACAGGAACGCCGGCCAGAGCTTGGCCGCGGTGCCCAGACCGAGCAGGACTCCGGCCAGCAGGGGGCGGTGGCGGCCCCAGGCGTACACCCCGCCGACGGCGAGCGCGATCGCCAGCAGGTCCCAGTTGACGGTGGCGGTCAGCAGCAGCGCCGGGGCGAGGGCGAACATGGCGACGTCCCAGGGCCGCCGCCGGCGCATGCCGAGCATCATCCCGGCGGTCGCGACGGCGAGCACGCCGAGCACCAGGGCGTTGGCGTTGTAGAACCACATGCCCTGGTTGAGGTCCGGCCGGCTCTGGCCGAAGGCATGGATCGGCAACCCGAGCAGCCCCATGAAGACGCCGGTGAGCACCGGGTACTCCACGTTGTGGTCCAGGTACGGGATCATCCCCTGGTCGAGGTGCTCGGCGTAGTAGAGCGCGAGCACGTCGGTG
>DASSUA010000080.1:0-4268 GCA_035707525.1 Pseudonocardiaceae bacterium | reverse complement strand
TGGGTCGGGGATGTGCCGGCCGTGGTCCTGGTGGGCCGGTACCTGCGGGTTGGTGCCGCCGAGCCTGCCGGGTCACCGTCGAAGACCACCAGCTGGCGAGTGCTCACCGACCAGCTGGCGAGTGCTCACCGACCAGCTGGCGAGTGCTCATCGACGCCGGTGCCGTTGAAGGTGGCTTGCAGGTCCACGCCGCCGAGCCGATCCCCCGCGCAGCCGCACCTCCTCAGCAGTCACCGACGACGAGCCGGCACCACGCCCGACTCTGCGGTGACTGTTTGGTCAACCACACGCGGTCCGGTTGACCAATCAGTCACATCGCCGCGCAAGGCGACACCCGAGCTGCACGCCGGAACGGGGGTAGTTCGGGTGGGGCGGCAGGACCTGGATGGTGCGGGTGGGGATCCGACCGTGGCGGCGGCCGGTCTGGCTGGTGGGTGATCGGGGCCTCAGGCCAGGGCGGTGCGTCCAGCGCGGATGGGAGGGTGCCAGCCGTGGGCTGCGCGGGCTGGTGAGTGGACCGCCCGCTGGCCCTGGCACATCGGGCCCAAAACGATCTTGGAACGGCCATACGTAGACGCAGTGCGGAGCGAAGCGCCCGCTCTACCGCGACCAAGAGTTCCACCTCTGTCGTTCCGCGTCCTCCGTCGTTCCGCAACACATGGAACATGCTACTTTCCGGAACGCCCTTGTGTCGCCGGCACCCGGCATACGTCAGGAGAGGCCCGCAGCCACAGCCGCCCGGCGCAACACGCTTTGCAGCATCTCGGGGGTGAGCCTGCCGGTGAAGGTGTTCTGCTGGCTGACGTGGTAGCAGCCGAGCAGGTGCAGCGGCCCGGCCAGCTCCACGTGCACCCCGTGGCCGAACGCCGGGCGCGGCCGGGGCACCGGCCAGCCGGCGGCCACCAGCGCCGGCAGCAGCGCCTGCCAGCCGAACGCCCCGAGCACGACGACCGCGCGCAGCGTCGGCGCGAGCAGGGTCAGCTCGCGGACCAGCCAGGGGCGGCAGTTGTCGCGTTCGGCCGGGGTGGGTTTGTTGGCCGGCGGCGCGCAGCGCACCGGGGCCGTGATCCGGGTACCGCGCAGCTCCAGCCCGTCGCCGGCGTGCACGGACGTGGGCTGGTTGGCCAGCCCGACCGCATGCAGCGCCGCGTACAGCACGTCCCCGGACCGGTCGCCGGTGAACATCCGGCCGGTCCGGTTGCCGCCGTGCGCGGCCGGCGCCAGGCCGACGATCAGCAGCGCGGCGTCGGCCGGGCCGAACCCCGGCACCGGGCGGCCCCAGTACCGCTCGTCGCGGAACGCCGCGCGCTTCTGGACGGCGACGGTCTCGCGCCAGGCCACCAGTCGCGGGCACGCCCGGCAGGCGATCACCTGGCGGTCCAATGTGGACATGTCGCCAGCGTTCACGAACGGCAGAATATGCGGCCAGGATTGACCCGGTAGCGTCGCCCTCATGGCAACAACCAGCAACTCCGCCGAGTCAACGGCCGAAGGCGCCGCTGGCGACAGGCCCGGCGGCAAGGAAGCCGGCTCGGACACCACCACCAAGCCGGCCGAACCCACCGACGACCTGGTTACCACCACGCACGTGCTGCGCACGGATCAGCAGGAGCTCGCCTACACGGCCACCGCCGGCCGGATCGTGCTGCGCGAGGAGGTGATCACCGACGGCAAGTTCGAGGGCCACCAGGCCAAGGCCACGATCTTCCTGACCTCGTACACCCTCGACGGCGCGGACCCGGCGAAGCGGCCGGTGACGTTCGCGTTCAACGGTGGTCCCGGCAGCTCAAGCGTGTGGCTGCATCTCGGTGTGCTCGGGCCCAGGCGCGTGCTGATGGGTGACGTCGGCGAGCTGGCGCCGCCACCGTACGGGCTCGGCGACAACGCCGAGACCCTGCTCGCCCACTCCGACCTGGTGTTCATCGACCCGGTGTCGACCGGCTACTCGCGCATCGTGGACGGCGGCAAGGCCGCCGACTACCACGGCTTCAAGGGCGACCTGGAGTCGGTCGGCGAGGTCATCCGGCTGTGGACGTCGCGCAACGGCCGCTGGATGTCGCCGAAGTTCATGGCCGGCGAGTCGTACGGCACCGTGCGCGCCGCCGGTCTCGCCGGGCACCTGCAGGCCAGGTACGGCATGTACTTCAACGGCCTGATGCTCATCTCCTCGGTGCTCGACCTCGGCACGGTGTTCTTCACCGAGGGCAACGACCTGCCGTACTCGCTTTACCTGCCCACCTACGCCGCGGTGGCGCACTACCACGGGCTGCACGGCGACCGGCCGCAGTCCGAGGTGCTCGCCGAGGCCGAGGAGTACGCGGCCGGCGACTTCCTGCTCGCGCTCGCCAGGGGCCACCGGCTGCCGGCGGACGAGCGCGCCGAGCACGTGCGGCGGGTGGCGGCGCTGTCCGGGCTCTCCGAGGACTACGTCGACCGGGTCAACCTGCGCATCGAGCACGTCCGGTACTTCACCGAGGTGCTGCGCTCGCGGGGCCGCACGGTCGGCCGGCTCGACTCCCGGTTCACCGGCTGGGACCCCGACGGCGGTCGCGAGCTGTGGGTGCAGGACCCGTCGTACGCGGCGATCCTCGGGCCGTACACCGCGGCGCTCAACCAGTACGTGCGCGATGAGCTGGAGTACCACAACGATCTGCCGTACGAGATCCTGACCGACCGGGTCGCGCCGTGGTCGTACAAGGAGTTCGAGAACCGCAGCGTCTCGGTCGCCGCCAAGCTCGCCGAGGCGATGCGGCACAACCCGCACCTGCGGGTGCACATCGCGTCCGGCTATCTGGACGGCGCCACGCCGTACTTCGCCGCCGAGCACGCGGTCGCGCATCTCGCCCTGCCGCCGGAGCTGCGCGACAACATCGAGTTCAAGTACTACCAGGCCGGTCACATGATGTACGTGCACGAACCGTCGCGGCTGGCCCAGTCGGCCGACCTGGCCAACTTCATCCGCTCCGCGCTGCCGCCGGGGGACTAGTGCCGGACTAGTGCCGGACTAGTGCCGGTCTGAGGCGGCTAGCGACAGCGCGATGCCGTCCAGGATGTCGTGCTCGCTCACCACGAGCTCGCCGATGCCCGCGCGCTCGGCGAGCTCGTCGGCGAGCGTGCGGACGATCAGCGAGCCGCCCGCGATCACGTCGACCCGGCCTGGGTGGATCGTGGGATTGGCGGCGATCCGATCGTGGGTCGCCGCCAGCAGGTCGTCGGACACCTCGCGGATGCGCTCGACGGGCACCCGCGACAGGTGCGTCGCGGTCGCGTCGTACTCGGGCAGCCGCTGCGCGAGCGCCGACAGCGTGGTCATCGTGCCGGCCAGCCCGACCCAGGTGTGCGCCCGCGCAACGGGCACCGACGCGAACGCCTCGGCCAGCACGTCGCGCACGAAGCGCTGCGCGGCGGCCCGCTCGGCGGTGGTCGGCGGGTTCGAGCGCAGGTAGCGCTCGGTGATGCGGACACAGCCGACGTCGACGGACTTGGCGGCCGTGACCGTCGCCCGCACGCCGTCCCACTCGCCGAGGACCAGCTCGGTGGAACCGCCGCCGACGTCGACGACGAGAAACGGCCCGTCGACCGGGTCGAGGTCGGCGACCGCACCGGCGAACGAGAGCCGGGCCTCCTCGTCACCGGTGATCACCTCGGGATCGGCGCCAAGGGTCGCCCGCACCATGCCGGTGAACTCGTCGGTGTTCGCCGCGTCCCTGGTCGCCGACGTCGCGACCATGCGGACCCGCTCGGCGCCGTTGCGCACGAGCGTCGCGGTGTAGTCGGCGAGCGCGGCCCTGGTGCGCTCGATCGCCGCCGGGGCCAGCCGGCCGGTCGCGTCGACGCCCTGGCCGAGGCGCACGATCCGCATCTCCCGATGCACGTCACGCAGCGAGCTCGGCCCGCCGTCGGCCTCGGTGACGTCGGCCACCAGCAACCGGATCGAGTTCGTCCCGCAGTCGATCACCCCGACTCGTGCCACGGGTGCCGTTTATACCGTCCCTGCTCAGGTGGACGGCAGCGACGACGTCGGCTCCGACGGTGCAATGGTGCCCTCCGACGGGTCGGCGGCCGGCGAGTCCACCGGGCAGCCGGGCGGCGGCGTAGTCGTCGTCGTTGTCGTCGTCGTGGTCGTCTCCGTCGTGGTCGTCACGCACGTGTTCGTCGTCGTGGTCGTCGTGACCGGCGGCTCGGTGGTCGTGGTGACCGGCGGCTCGGTCGTCGTGACCGGCGGCTCGGTGGTCGTGACCGGCGGCTCGGTGGTCGTGACCGGCGGC
>DASSUA010000079.1:0-3333 GCA_035707525.1 Pseudonocardiaceae bacterium | reverse complement strand
CGTCCCGTCCCCGGCGGCGCCGCCAGCTACGGCGCACCGCGGTTGGTGGTGCCGGACAGCGCCGGGTCCTGCTCGTCCAGGGTCCCGGTGCCGAGGGTCCCGGTGCTGAGGGTTTCGGCCAGTAGCCGCCAGATCTCGGCGGCCAGGTCGACGTTCAGGCTCTCGTGCACCTGCCGGGCCAGCTCCTGCAGGATCTTCACGCCCTCGGCGGCCCGGCCCTCCTGGATGAGCAGCCGGCCGTGCAGGGCGTCGACCCGGACCCGGTCCCGGAACGACAGCAGGCTCTCCTCGGCCGCGAGCTCACGGACGAACTGCCGGGCATCCTCCGGACGGTTCTCGGCGGCGGCCAGGTGGGCGCGCAGCGCCAGCATCTCCTGCCGGTGCAGCGCCGAGCCGATCAGGTCGAGCACGGGTGCGGCCTCGTCCAGCCGCGCCCTGGCCTTGTCCGGCAACGGCGGCACGACCTGCAGGTACAGCGACGCCGCCGCGAGCCGCAGCCGCGTCCACAGCACGAGGTCGTCTCGGCTGTCCAGGCCGTCGAGGGCCTGCTCGAGCCGTTGCAGGGCACCGGCGTAGTCGCCCTGCCGGACGTGGACCGTCGCGGCCGCCCACAGCGCCATGGTGAGCTCGGCCCTGGAGGCATTCGCCACCAGCTCGCACAGCTCGTCGGCGTGCGCCCTGGCGTCGGTGAGCCGTCCGGTCTCGGCCTCGGCGGAGACCAGGATGTGCAGCGCGGCCGACACGTCCGACACCGGCAGCCGGTGGCTGACGGCGAGGTCGTACGCCTCGCCGGCGTGCCTGCGGGCCGCGACGTTGTCGCCGAGCTCCTGCAGGCAACTCGACCACTGGGTGCGCGACCTGGCCTGCAGCTGCGGGACGCCGAGCTGGTCGCTGAGCTCGGTCAGCTCGGCGAGCAGGGTCCGCCGTTCGTCCAGGCGCCCCTGCTCGCCTCGGATCCGGGCCAGCTGCCAGAGCGCCTGCCAGCGCAGGGCGCTGTCCTTGTGGTCGTCGGCGAGGACGGCCGCGGCGAGCCGCTCGCTGTCGTCGTCGCCGGTGGTGGAGGCCACGCTGGCGAGGACCTGGGCGAGCGACGGCGCCGGGGTCGACTCGAACGCCGACGGCGGCACCCCGAGCCGCCGCGCGAGAAACGTCACCGCTCGCTGGGTGGGGCGGCGTGCGCCGGACTCCAACCGCGACAGATAACCGGTGGACATCCCGCCGGCGGCGAGGTCCGACTGGGACATCCGCCGCTCAAGCCTCAGCTCCTTCAGCCGCCGCCCGAATGACGGCTGCTCCAACATGGGGACCTCGCAACTGCGTTCGACGGCGGTGGGCTGACGATCGATTCACTACCGTGCATGTTATCTCGTTGGGCAACTCTTGACAAGCCGGCTAAGTCGTGTTCCCCCACGTCATTGGGCCGACGGCTGGACGCCTCGGGCACACCGCGGGCGGGCGTCCTGTCAACGTCCTAGGTAAGTGTTGCCAAGCTCGCGCGACCGCTGTTAATCTTGCCAGCGTCGAAGGATTACCACGAGTGCCTTGACCAGTACACCGACGCCGACGTTCGTGCCGTTCCGCATCGACCGCGGCGGGTGAAAGCTCAATTACGAAATCAGGCGGCCGGGTGGCTTTCCGTATGTCATGCCATCGGCTCAACTCCTTTACTAAGGGAGCAGCATTGAAAAAGCTGGACCTGAAGCGCGCGCGGCAGTTCGCGATCATCACGGCACTGTCCGCCGTCGCCCTGTTCGGCCAGTCGGTCTGGACCGGCGTCGAGCCCACGGGCACCGCCCATGCCTCGGGCATCGACTGGCCCAGGAGGTAGCCGTCCACGCTGCGAAGACCGGATCCCTGTCGATTCTTGTGAGGACTCGTTGAAGCTCAACGTGCGGGCCAGGAGTGGCCCCGTTTCCGCTCAACTATTCGCCGATGGCCCACGATGACCGCAACGGTGCCGGCCTCGGTGCCAGCCTCGGTGCCAGTCACGGTGTCGGCCTCGGTGCCGGTCACGGTGCCAGCCGCAGGCACGCCGGCCACCGAGGCGGTGCCGGTGTCGCCCGAGGTGCTGGCCAAGACGGCGGTCGCGCTCAAGACGCTGGCGGCGGACCCGACCTGCCGGGAGGCGTTCCTGAGCGCGCCGAGCCTGAGCCAGATCCTCGCCGCGCCGGCCGGCCGCTACGTCGTCGCCCGGGACCGGGCGACCCTCACCGGCCGGCTGCGGCTCCTGGCCGGCAAGGGGTACCGCACCGGGATCGAGTACGTCGGCGAGGAGGCCACCGACCCCGCCGAGGTCGACGCCGTCTGTGCCGAGTACCTCGCGCTCGTCGACGAGGCACCCGAGCCGGACCGGCACACCAGCGCCGTGCAGCTCGGCTTCGACCTGTCCAACGTGGGTCTGCTCGTGTCGCGTCGGGCCGCGGTCGAGAACACCGCGCGCATCCTGCGCGCCGCGGCCGGCAAGGGCATCGGCGTGATGATCAGCATGGAGTGCAGCGGCTTCGTCGACCGGATCATCGACGTGTTCTGCGAGCTGGCCCCCGACCACCCGAACCTCGGCCTCACCGTGCAGGCCCACCTGCACCGCACCGAGCGCGACCTGGACACGGTGGCGGCGTTTCGCCGGAAGGTGCGGCTGGTCAAGGGCGTGTACCGGGAGCCAGCCGAGGTGGCGCTGCCGCGCGGCCCGCAGCTCAACCGCCGCTACGTCGACCTGGCCGGCCGGCTGCTCGACGCCGGCGTGCCGCTCGCCTGCGGCACGCACGACGCGGGGCTGCTCGCCACGCTGGACGAGCAGGGCCTGACCGGCCGCATCGCCGAGCTGGAGATGCTGCACGGTTCGCAGCCGCAGCTGCTGCGGCGGTATCTCGAGCGCGGCGTGCCCTGCCGGGTGGCCGCGGTGTACGGCGAGAACTGGTGGCTGCACTTCCTGCACCGGCTCGCCGAGTACCCGCCCAACGTGCTGACCGCGCTCGCCGACCTGGCCGACCCCGCCCGCATCAAGTTCGGCAGTGACTACTAGCGGACTACTAGCGGACTACTAGCGGACTACTAAGCGAACTAAGCGCACTAAGCGAACTAAGCGGATTGGATCCGCGGAAGGAAATCATGGGCAACACCGAACGTCCGGTCGCGGCCATCGTCGACGGCTACTCGACGGGCAACTTCCTGCCCGCCGCCTTCGAGCGGCTCGGCGTCGCCGTGGTGCACGTGCAGAGCACGCCGGAGCTGATGCCGTCCATGCTGGCACCGGCGCTGGACGCGTACGTAGGCAACATCATCTGCGGCGACCCGGGCCGGCTCGACGCCACCGTCGCCGCGCTGGCCCGGTAC